>JABMRW010000122.1 GCA_013202445.1 Deltaproteobacteria bacterium
GGGCACGGCAATGCCACAATTTGGACCGACACCACGTCTGGCGCCCCCGGTAGGAATCGAACCTACGTCCTGCGGATTAGAAAACCGTTGCTCTATCCAACTGAGCTACAGGGGCACACTACCCATACGGAACGTCCGCGCTTTAAAAACATCTTACACTCTTCCCCAGGTGCTTTCAAGCCAGATAGCCCATGAACTGGAGTAGCTTGACAAAAACAGGCTGGCCGCCCAAAATGCCAGTACAGGCGGTGAGGTGAATTTTAGTGGCTTCATTTTCCTGGAAAGAGACAATAAAAACAATGCCCCATATGAGCGCTCGCCTGTGGTCATATCTTACCGCGACTATTGCCTCTACGATGAAGATTGGCCCCGTCCTGAACCGGATGCTGGGCGTTCGCCTGCGGTTACACCCCACCTGGGCGGTGGCCTTTATCCTGATAATAGCCATGGTGGTCACCGAGTTCCCCGAAGCCTACCCCTTATGGCAGAGGATAATCCTGGGGATAGCCGCCAGCCTGCTCTTTTTCATCGCCGTGGGTATCCGCGAAATTATCCTCAACTTCCTAGCTATCAATAGAGGCATCCCGCTGCAGAGGGTCACTCTGTTTGCCATTGGCGGACTACCGCAAATACCTAAAGGGGACACCCGGCCTCTTATTGAACTGCTCATGGTTACGGCCGGACTTCTGCTCAACCTGATGATAGCCGGCACACTGTACGCCGTTCACTCGGCACTGGTAAACACGACCAACGTTATAATCGACGGCATCATACTATGGACAGCTTACCTGTATTTCCTGCTAGCCCTATTCCACTTCATCCCCGTTTTTCCTCTGGATGGGGGCAGGCTACTGCGCGTCCTGCTGTGGAAGTTAACCGGCGATTATGACCGGGCGACCAACATCGCCAGCTGGGCGGGACAGGGTTTGGGCTTCCTACTCATCGTCTGGGGCATTCTGCTGCTGGTTCTATCACGCCAATGGTTCAACGGCCTTACTTTAATATTTGTGGGCTGGGTTCTATACCTGGCCGCCGCCCAGAGCCGCCGTCAGACAGCCCTACGGGAAGCCCTGCAGCATATCGCCGCCCGGGATATGCTTAGTGGGGAAAGTCCCATTATTGCCACCCCCCAGTTAACCATCGGCCAGCTGGTCCGCGATTGCATCCTGGTTACCGGCCAGCGCTACTTCGTGGTCGCCGAGGAGGGTAAGCTGCTGGGAGTGATCACCGTCAGCGATATAAAGAAGGTGCCCAAAAAGCGCTGGAACCACACCAAAATAGGCAGGGTTATGACCCCGGCCGGACAGTTCAGGACGGCCAGCGCCCAGCAGTCAGCCGCCAGCCTGCTGGAGCAGATGGACGAGCTGGGAATCAAGCGCATGCCGGTGCTGGAAAAGGACAGGGTAATCGGCGTTATCTCCCGGGACAGCCTGAATCGTTTGAAAAAGACCCGGGTAGAGCTGGGAATGTAACCGGGGGCTAATCACAGCAATTATTTACGGCGGTGATAGCTTCCTGGCTCAGCGGAGCAGTTGCCAAAAACGCCTGTTCCGTCATTTCGTCAATGACCTTCCGGTAACGGCTCTCTTTAGAATAAACCCGCCACTCCGCTTTAAACCAGCGGAAGGGGCTTTCTGCCTCCGAGCTTATCCGTAACCTCAGGTCATCGGGGTAACCACTCAGCCATGACACATATCTAATGGTGGTGAGGGGAGTGCCGGTAACTATTTCAACCTCATAGTGATCTCGCCTGGTATCCGCCGGCAACAGCCCGCGCCGGTATACACTCCAGTCCACCTGCACCGAACTCCTGGGGGCAGCTCTGGTTTTCAGGTAGAGCTGGCAATCATTAATATCATCGGGGACAAACCAGCGCGCCTCCTCAATGCTGTTAACAAAGGGGAAATGCCTGCTTATACTAACCCGGTAACTACTGCGCGTACTCCCTAGGGGGCTCTCCCCAACCACGTCCTCCCAATCCTGCCAGCGGAAAAAGGACTCATTGGTGTGCCGCAGACTGCCACTACTGACCAGTACTTCGCCAACCACATCCTCCCAGTAGTCCGTTCCCGGCAGCCAGCCGGCGGCATGCTCCAGAGCGCCGCCTCTGACCAGGACGGAGCACTTTATTTCTCCGCCAAAGATATAGCGCAGTATTTGCTCCGCCATGGACCCGGCCACTTCATCAAAATTGGCAAAATCGTTATGACTGTACTCTCCGTAGTAGACCACGTCAGCCCTATCCGTATACTGGGCGGAGAGTGGGATAATGTTGTCATCCATGTTTCTGGGCATGGCGTCGACGCCGCCGACATTAAACTGCCGGCTAAGTGGCGCACCTTCACCTGATATAAAAGCCAGCCAGTGTTTAGCCGCCGCCACCCACCTCCCATCCTCAGCGCTATCGTAGTAGATTACGGAATCAGAAACGCCGCTGTCGGAAATCAGCCCCAGGGCTCGGTAATAATCCAACAGCGAAGCGCCGCCGGTAAAGTAGTACTGCTGCAGACTCCTTATGGGGCTGTTGATAGTGACCACCATGGCCGTCCTGTCGGCTAAACCGCCCACATCGTTGGCTACGGCGTAAAGGGCGGCCTTACCCCCCATGCTGTGCCCGATAAAAATCAGATTCTGCTTATCGGGCAGATAGTTGTCAACACTTTCGGCGATATTATCGGCCCAGGTCTCAATATCCACATCATTGGGATAACACCGGAGCAGGGCGTTAACCCGAACCTCGGTGTCAGGGTTAGCCAGCTCGTACTCGGTGATATAGGCCGGTATCTGCTCCGTAATGGAATCAGACAGAAGCTGCATACCACAGGCATTGCCGCCGGCACCATGCAGAAAAACAAAGTTCAACTCCTTGACCTTAACCGGCTCTTCCGGCGCTGATTGTGCCGGAAGACACAAGACAAGCTGGAGGCACAACCCGATGACTATTAGCAGTATCGCCCTTTTCATGATGCCTTCCCATATTTTACCACTAATACAGGCAGACTGATACTACACCTCTTTCACCTTACGTTTAAAAACAAAGGGCAGTAAAACATGCAGGGCCAGCAGGACGATAAAGGGAATCCACAGGTTGTCATGTAACTTAAGGGCCCAGCTCTTGGTCAACCAGCCGAAGGTTATGGTCTCCACCACTCTGAACTCGCTGATGCCAAAGCCGGTAACGAGAAAGAGAACGGTCACCGCCAGCAACAACCACTGTACTATCTTTCTAATCAGGTTCAGAACGGCTGCCTTACTCATTATTCCCCATAATACTTATCCAGGTCGGCGGTACTGGAGAACCCTCTACTTTCCCAGTAACCCCGGTAATCAACGTCGTCGGATAGCTCGATAGTCGTTACCCACTTTATCCACTTATAGCCCCACTTACTCTCGGCCACCAGTTCAAAGGGGAAACCCCTATCCGGCGGCATGATAATCTCATTCATCTTGTAGGCCATCAGTATGTCGTTATCTATTATATAATCAAGAGGCAGAGAAGTGGTATAGCCATCGTAGGCATGGAAAATAACCACCTGAGCCTCGGGCAGGGGTTTGGCCTCGGCCAGCAAATCGCTGACCAGCATCCCCTCCCAGAGTATGGTGGCATCCCATCCTTCCACGCAGTAGAGGGTCACCGCCTTTTTGTAATTCTGGTAGCCATTGATGACCTCGTCATAGCTATAGCTCATCGGATTTTCAATGAGGCCGGTAATCTCAAGCTGATATTTTTCTATGTCCACGTATTGCGGCCCCTTAATGGAGTTTTCCCTGAAATCTTTGACTGAAGACAGGTCTTCGCCCTGATACTCCCTGACCTCCGCCGGCTCTAAGCTTCCGTTCCCGTTCGCCTCTCCGTCTCCCGGGCAACCTCCCAACGCCAGCAAAAGCGCTGAAAAAAGTATTGCCAGGGTTACGGCAAGCGCAGTTATTCTCCTCACAATCCTCACTCCTTACAGACAGTAATTTTTAGCCCCCGTCAGTTTGAGGAAACGCGACTTCGGTATAGATAAACTCCACCCTCCGCTTGTGCTCCAGCTCCTGTGATGCCAGCTGCTCCAGCAGGCTTCTCACCCGTCCTGATAGATGCACCCCGGCCAGGCTGAAGTAGAATTTATGGGCCGCCTTCTCCCGGTTGGCCGCCACCAGAAAAACATCCTTAAGCCCCATGCCAGGGGTTATTTCCGGCTGCTCAAGGTGCTCGGCAATCTTATAATCCAGGACCTGTTCCTTCTTTAGACCCCCCTCGCCAAGCTCACCCCGCAGGTATTTTCTCAGCAGGTCCTCATGCCCCTGCTCTTCCCGGGACAGCTGTACAAAGGCGTCCCTGGCCGCGGCGTTGGTCATCTTCTGGCCCAAGTCCCGGTACAGCTGCTGCGACTCGATTTCCTTCTCTATCGCCCTCTCCAGAATGCTTTGCACCGTTAGCTGATTAGCCATTATTGCCTCCTCCGTAGTTACCGGAGCTATTTCGCCCTGCCGGCTACCACATCCCAGTTTATATTCTTGAAAAAGGCGGTGATGTAGTCGGCCCGCTTCAGCCCGTAATCGGTGATGAAGGCATGCTCAAAGACATCCATTACCAGGATGGGCTGGCATCCCACGGGATGGCCAACCTCATGCTCATTAATCCACTGGTTAAATAACCAGCCGCCCACATTATCCTGATACAGCACCGCCCAGCCGATGCCGCGCATCGCCCCGGTAGCCTTAAAATCATGCTCCCAGGCATCATAGCTGCCGTAGGCGCCGGCCACCTTTTTAGCCAGGGCCGCCGCTTTATCCAGGGGCTTTTTACCTCCCAGGTTCTCAAAGTAGTATTCGTGGAGGCGCATACCGTTAAACTCAAAGCCAAAGCGGCGTTTAAGCTCAGCGTACTCCGGGGTGCCCGCCCTGCCTTCTTTGAGCATAGCCGTCAGCAAATCCCACAGCTTGTTGGTGTTGTTCACGTAGCCCTGGTAGAGAGTAAAGTGATTTTTGAGCAGGGTCTCGCTAAAACCCTCCATCCCGATAAGTTTACTGTAGTCCTTAGCCGCGTAACCCATTTCTTTTATCCTCCTCTTAGTTTTAGATTTAGCCCTAAGCGCCGGCACAACCCGGAGCTCTAACCATTAAAAGAGGCGCGCAGTTAGCCCGGAAGACCTTTTCGGCAACGCTGCCGTGGGCCCACCGGCTGGGACCGGAGCGGCCGTGGCTGGCCATAACAATGAGATCGCACCCCTCGTTAGTAGCGAAGAAGGTAATCTCCTCGGCAGGCTGCCCCAGCAGCACTTCGGTCAGCACCTTAATTCCCTTAGCCTCCAAATCCTTGGCTATCCTGCCCAGATATTTCCGGGCTGCCTTTTCCTGCTTACCCACCGCCTCAGGCGCCAAACGCTCCCCTAACGGCTGAGAGGAATCATCCATAACCCTGAAGCCGGTAATACGCTCGGTGACGCTGACCAGCACGACCTCGGCCCCCGCCGAGCACGTTGCCAGATTACCGACATGGGGAAGAACACACTCAGCCAGCTTGGACCCGTCCAGCGGAACCAGAATCTTCTTATACATACTGCCCCCCTTTTCTAAATTTTAATTACAGTCGCCTGACTAGTAGAGCATAACAATAACAATAATAGAATAGTGGGCGTGCGATAACGAAGTCATAAAATGAGAGAGAAAAAAGTTACAAAATTATGACATTACGGGTTGGCCTATGGCGTTGACCCGGCTTTAAGCCGGCTGCTGTTGCTGGTTCAGGGGCAGGGCAAAGAAGAAGGTGGAGCCACGGCCGGGTTTAGACTCAACCCATATCCGGCCGCCGTGCGCTTCCACCAGCCGCTGGCATACCAGTAACCCCAGCCCCACCCCCCTGGTGCCACCAAGCCGGGACTCTTCCAGACGCTGGAAGGGGGTAAACAGCTTGGCCTGGTCAGCCGGAGATATGCCCACCCCCCGGTCGCTAACCCCTATAACCAGCTCATCTTTATTCGGCCTGACCGATACCTTTATTTCTCCTCCCTGCGGTGAATACTTGACGGCGTTTTCCAGGAGATTATAGAGGATACGCTCCAGCCGCAACGGGTCGGCATAAACCGGGGGCAGTTTTTGGGGGGCGCTGACTACAAACTGGTGCGCCGAAGACTGGCGCTTCACTCCCTCAACGGCTTCCTGAACCACCCTCTCAACATCTATAGCTTCGGCATGAAGGATAAGGCGCTCCGCCTGAGCTCGTGACAATTCCAGGAGGTTGCCCAGCAGGTGGGACAGCGTCTCTGACTCCAGAGCGGCATCCTTGAGCAACTGGTGGGTCTCTTCCTCGGATAGATTAGCCCCTTCGCTCAAGACGGTGTTAAGAGCCCCCATAATCACCGTTAAGGGACTACGCAGTTCATGAGAGACCAGGCCGATAAAATCGTCCTTTAGCTGGTCCAGCTTTTTGTGCTTGGTAATATCAACTATCTCCGAGCGGCTGGCTATCACGTTGCCTTCTTTATCGCGTATCGGCCGCACTGACAGGTTGACCCACACCCGGCCGCCGTCGGCCCGGCGCATCTCTAACTCTTCGTCACGGATTTCCTCGCCGGCCAGAAACCTCTGGAATATCGCCTGCGCCTTAGCCTTACCGTTAGGCGTATCGGCGTACAGGTCAGCAACCGGCCACCCCACCAGCTCATCCCCCATGTAGCCCAGCAGTTCCACGGCACTGCGGTTGGCCCGCTTAACGAGACCGTCTACCCCACACGATAGGTAGGCATTGGGGGCCTCCTGGTAAAGGTCTCGATACTGCTCCTCGCTCTGCTTGAGGTTTCTAAAGAGCAGGTTGTAGGGCTTGACCAGCCCGATCTCGATGATAGCCTTGTAGATGAGATAGAAAGCGACAATCTTCAGAAAATGCCCGATGAGGTTGGGAAGCCCGTAAGGGCTTTGGTAAAGGGTAAAGGCCAATTCGGAGGCAATGGTCACAATGATGGCGGCAAATAGAAACCGTAAAACGTTAGTATCAAACTCGCGGCGCTTTTGCAACATGGTGAAAATCGCCCCCAACAGCAACAGAGAAATAACATACTCGCTGATTATTTTAAATATAGTCAGCCCCACGCCTTCAACAAAGCAGACGGGAAAGTTCCGCCAGTAGAAAATGGAAACCAGTAAAAGCGCCGTAGCCACGCCGTAGCCAAGCGACAGCCAATTAACTCTCAACCGGCGGCCGATGAACAGCGGCGCCAGTAAGAGAGAAAGGCTTTGTATATATCGGGCAACAAGCCAGAGTTGGGCCGCCTCATTAGTGCCGTATCCCGGTAAGACGCCCATCGCTGGATAAACGAGAGTATGAGCAAGGTCGACGACACCGACAAACAGGAAGGCGATACCGATAAAGATAAAATAGCTGTTATCCAGAAATTGGCGCGCGTTCCAGGCTACGACAAAAATGCTAAAGGCGACGATAATACTAAATATCTCGGCAATGCTATGGAAGAGAAGGTAGTTGTAGCCGCCAGCCAGGCCTAGCCCGGCAAAGATTATAGCGCCGACCAGGATATAAAGATACCAGCCAGGCTTTCTAAGCGCCGTTATACATGCCAGAAATTTGTTCATAACTGCTCTCGGCGTGATGATACGACGATAACATCTTAACGTCAAGGTGAGCAGTTCTATCCGGGCAGGAACCGGCTTTGACATCCCGCAGGCATAGGGCTATTATTGCCACCAAGGACAAGCTCCAGGCGGAGATAGGCTGGTGAGGCGATTTCGCATACTGGTAGTTGACGACGAAGAACGGATTCTTAACTTCCTCAGCGCCAAGCTAAAGGCCTCAGGCTACGAGGTGCTGACCGCCCCTAACGGTGTCATCGGACTGGAGCAGGTTCAAGCTCAAGAACCCGACCTGGTGGTGCTTGACCTCCTCATGCCCAAGATGGACGGCCTGGAGATGCTTAAACAGCTGCGCACCTTTTCCCCGGTGCCGGTCATCATACTTACCGCCAAAGGGGCCGATACCGACCGGATTAAGGGGCTGCAACTGGGAGCCGACGACTACCTGCCCAAACCCTTCAACCCCGACGAACTGGTAGCCAGGATTGAGGCCATCAGGCGCCGCCTGGAACCCGAAGAAAGGCGTAAAACCGCCGAAGTCCTTGAACTGGGCAATATAACCGTTGACTTCAGGAAGCGCAACGCGCTGGTCAATGGCCAGGAGAAATACCTCACCCGCACCGAATGGCTTCTGCTCAGCCAGCTTATCAACAATGCCGGCCGCCTCATGCTCTACGAGGAACTGCTCACCCAGGTATGGGGGCCGGAATACCGTGACGACGTCCAAATCCTCAGGACATGGATAAGCCGCCTCAGGAGCAAGCTGGAGAGCGGCCCCAACAGCCCCCCGCTGATTCGCACCGTCCCCAAGACCGGCTACATCATAGACCACCCCGCCACCTGAACCGCCCCCGATGTCATAATTTTGTAACTTTTTCCCCCCTTATTTTATGACTTCGTTATCGCCCGCACACTATCATTTTAGAGACAGTCCTTCTAGTAGACTACGGGCATAAAATATTAAGAGGGCAATAGCTATGAACAAAGGGGGTGGCCCCAAAATGCTGAGGCCAAAGAGTTGTCCCCGATGCAAAACGGGTGACGTCGGGGTTGATAAAGACCACCACGGCTGGTACGAGTTCTGCATCCAGTGCGGCTACCTGCGCGACCTTATCGGCGTGATTGAAGTAGAGACAAAACCGTCTGGCCAGGCCAAGGGGCGTGGGCGAGGTTCCAGAACCTCAGGCAAAGGAAAATCAAAGTATGCTTAACGGGAAGCGGATTGCCATTCTGGCCGAAGAGGACTTTGAGGACTCCGAGCTTATCGTGCCGATGTGGGGCATGAAAAACGCCGGCGCCAAGGTATTGATTATAGGCAGCGGCTCCAAGGAAATTTACCAGGGCAAAAGGGGCAGCGTGGCCATAAGGGTCGATACCACCGCCGATAAGGTCAGGGCGGAAGACCTTGACGCCATCATCATACCCGGCGGCCGTGCCCCGGCCAAGATGCGTAAATATAAATCTATGGTAAACTTAATTAAAAAGGCGGATGAGCTGGGCAAGATAATAGCGGCTGTCTGCCACGGCCCGCAGCTACTGGCCGCCGCCGGCATAGTCAAGGGACGCCGTCTCACCTCCTGGCCCTCGGTAGCCGCCGAACTCAAAGATGCCGGCGCCGAATGGGTCGATGAAGCGGTCGTCCGCAACGGCAATCTCATCACCTCGCGCAAGCCCGCCGACCTGCCCAGGTTCAATAAAGCCATAATTGAAGCCCTGCGGGACTAATTAAATGGCCAGTAAATCAAGCACCAGGAAAGCTAAAAAGGCTCATATCCCCATAACCGGCATGACCTGCGCCACCTGTGCCGCCACCATCCAGAAGGGTCTGTCCCGGATGCCGGGCGTAGAGCGGGCCGAGGTCAATTTTGCCTCCGAGAAGGCTTCAATAGAATACGACCCCGCCCGGGTAACCCTCTCCAAAGTCAAAAACGCAATCTCCCAGCTGGGCTACGGGGCAGCTACCAGAAAGTCTATCTTCCCGGTAAGCGGCATGACCTGCACCTCCTGCGTCAGCCGCGTTGAGCAGGCGCTATCGGGCGTGCCTGGGGTAATATCGGTCAATGTCAACCTGGCTTCGGAGAAAGCCACCGTAGAGTATATTGAGGGGACAGAGCCGGCCGACCTGCGGCGGGCGGTAAAAGAGGCCGGCTACGAGCTGGGCGCGGAAGCGGAAACGCTGGAAGACGTCACCACCGCCTCCCAGCGAGACACCAGGAACATAAGAAACCGGTTTATCGTCGCCGCCGTCCTGGCCGCCGCCATCATGGCCCTGATGTGGACGCCTTCTTTTGCGGGCAAGCCTTACCTACTCTGGGCGCTGGCGACACCGGTTCAGTTCTGGGCGGGCTGGCGGTTCTACCGGGGGGCCTGGGGGGCGCTCCGGCACCGAACCGCCGACATGAACACCCTGATTGCCGTCGGCACCTCGGCCGCCTATTTCTACAGCCTGGTCGCTGTCATCGCCCCCGGGCTTTTCGCCGCCGGCGGGCTGGAGGTCCACCTGTACTTTGATACCTCGGCCATGATTATCACCCTGATTCTGCTCGGCCGTTTCCTGGAAGCCAGGGCCAAAGGCCAGACCTCGGCGGCGATAAAGAAGCTCATCGGCCTGCAGCCGAAGACCGCCCTGATTATCCGCGATGGCAAAGAGATAGAAATCCCCATTGAGGATGTCCAGCTCGGCGACCTTATCCTGGTGCGGCCGGGAGAGCGCGTGCCCGTGGACGGCATTATCCGTCAGGGGTACTCCAGTGTTGACGAATCTATGATTACCGGCGAGAGCCTGCCGGTGGAAAAAACGGTCGGCGACGGGGTTATCGGCGCCACCATCAACAAGACCGGCAGCTTCCGCTTCGAGGCGACCAAAGTAGGCAAGAATACCACCCTGGCCCGGATTATCCGGCTGGTGGAGGAGGCGCAGGGAAGCAAGGCGCCTGTCCAGCGCCTTGCCGATGTTATCGCCAGCTACTTCGTGCCCATAGTCATCGGTATCGCCATCATCACTTTTATCACCTGGTATTTGGTGGGACCAACCCCCGCCCTGACCTATGCCTTGCTTAACTTTGTCGCCGTGCTCATCATCGCCTGCCCCTGCGCGCTGGGGCTGGCCACACCGACAGCTATCATGGTCGGCACCGGCCGGGGCGCCGAGCACGGCATACTCATCAAGAGCGCCGGTGCCCTGGAGAGGTCTCACCAGATAGACACGGTGCTGCTGGATAAAACCGGCACCCTGACCCGGGGCGAACCCAAAGTAACCGATATTTTAGCTATCCCCGGCTCCTCCCCGGAAGAAGTCCTCCAGCTGGCGGCCTCGGCGGAACACGGCTCGGAGCATCCCCTGGGTGAGGCTATAGTCAGAGCCGCCAAAGAGAAAAAGCTTAAGCTGCTGCCCGCCTCGGACTTTAACGCTATACCGGGAAAGGGAGTCAGGGCGTCAGTGGCCGGCAAAAAGCTGCTTTTAGGCAACCTTAAATTCATCGAGGACAAGGGACTCTCCCTGAACGGACTGGGAATAGAAGCCGAGCGCCTTAGGGAAAAGGGCAAGACGGTAATGTTCCTGGGCGCGGACAGCCGGGTAATGGGCATTATCGCCCTGGCTGACACCCTCAAGCCCAATGCCAGGAAAGCGCTGGCCAAGCTCCACAAGATGGGTATTGAGACAGTTATGATTACCGGGGACAACCGGCGCACCGCCGAGGCGATTGCTCATGAGGTGGGCATCGACCGGGTGCTGGCCGAGGTACTTCCCGAAAAGAAGTCCCGGGAGGTTAAAAAACTGCAGAAAAAGGGACGGGTGGTGGCTATGGTGGGCGATGGCATTAACGATGCCCCGGCCCTGGCTCAGGCGGATGTAGGCATTGCCATCGGCACCGGCACCGACGTGGCTATGGAAACGGGTGACATTACCCTGATCAGCGGTGATTTAGAAGGGATTGCCACCGCCATATCTTTAAGCAAAAGCACCATGCGCACCATTAAGCAGAACCTCTTCTGGGCCTTTGCCTACAATACCGCCCTTATCCCGGTAGCCGCCGGAGTGTTATACCTGGCTTTCGGCACCAGCGGCGTTCCTTCGGGGCTTAACTTCATACTGGGCGAGTATGGTTTTCTCAACCCAATCCTGGCGGCGGCCGCCATGGCCGCCAGCTCTATTACCGTGGTCTCTAACTCGCTGCGCTTAAAGAGGTTTAAGCCAGCCCGATAAAGCAAACTAAGCAAAGGAGGTGTCCGATGGCTATTGACCCCGTTTGCAAGATGACGGTCGACGAGAAGAAGTCAGCCGCCACCTCGGAGTACAAGGGCAAGAAATACTACTTTTGCGCCGCGGGCTGTAAGAAAGCCTTCGACCAGAACCCCGAGAAATACCTGGCCAGGAAAAACTAAAAAGGAGGAATAATGAACAGAAAAGTAAGTATCCTGGGCCTGGTGGTGATTATCTTCGGCATTATCGCCCTGGCCATGGGCATAGTCTTTGTCCAGCAGGGCTTTGAGAGAGAGGCCTGGCTGGCACAGACGATGGCCAGTGAACAGATAGCCCTACCTGACGGCTCCGGCACTATCGTTGATAGTTCGGCACTGGCCGAAGCCGCCGGCGACATGGTCAGGGAGCACCGGCACGGCATTGCCCCAACTTATGGCGACCTGCTGGGAGGGGAGAATTTTAATCCCACCGACCCCGCCCAGCTGACTTACGCCCAGGCGATGAACATCGAAAACTACCTGTACCTGGCGGTCACCGCCTTCGGCGTCTTCATCGTGGTCAAGGCGGCCGGCGCTTTCATGATAGTGATGGGGCTGGCCCTCGGCGTCACCGGCTATTCGCTGTGGAGCCTGGGCCGAGCCTTTGCCATAAAATAAGGGAAAAGCAAAGGGGGTGATGCCCTTGTGAAACAACCGGAGACAAAAAATACTCAATCAAAAAATATAAAAATAACCAAAGGAGGAAAACCATGGCTAAAGTAGCCCGAGAAATGGTGGAGATGACCGGCGTAGACGTCGACGAGCTTATCGAGCTCCTGGTCACCAACGCCGCCGCCGAACTGACCACTTATTACTACTACACCATCCTGCGAGCCAACCTTATCGGACTCGACGGCGAGACGATAAAGGAAATAGCCGAGACCGCCCGCATCGAAGACCGCAACCACTTTGAGGCAATTATCCCCCGCATCTACGAGCTGGGCGGCAAACTGCCGGAGAGCATGGTTGATTTTCACAACATGTCGGCCTGCCCGCCGGCCAGCCTGCCCAAGAAAGCCAACGACGTCCAGGCGCTGCTGAAGGTGCTGGTAGAGGCGGAACGGTGCGCCGTCAGGGGATACACCCACGTCTGTAACCTTACCGCGGGCAAAGACCACCGCACCTACGATTTAGCCCAGTCTATTCTCAACGAAGAGATTGAGCACGAATCTTGGTTCTCCGAGTTCCTGGGCGAGGGTCCCTCCGGCCACTTCCTGCGCCGCGGCGATACCTCCCCCTTCGTCTCCAAGTTCTTGAAATAACCGCACCATGGTGTATCATAGTGGGGAGGCTCGGGGCTAATACCAGCCTCCCAAAATTTTAGGCAACCGGGGCAGGAATGGAAACTGGCTTCTTTCAAAACCTTCCACCGGTCATGCAGGCGCTGCTGGCAACCTGCTTCACCTGGGCGATGACGGCCGTAGGGGCTGCCACCGTATTTACCTCCAGGGACATAAGCCGGCGGGTCCTGGACGCCATGCTCGGCTTTACCGCGGGTGTTATGATTGCCGCCAGCTACTGGTCCCTGCTGGCACCTGCCATCGCCATGTCCCAGGGCAAGGCCATCCCGGCCTGGGTGCCGGCGGTAGCCGGCTTCTTACTGGGCGGTATCTTCCTGCGCGGCATTGACAGGATACTGCCCCACCTCCACCTCAGCTTCCCCATTGAGGAAGCTGAGGGAGTCAAGACGGGCTGGCGGCGGAGCACCCTGCTGGTTATGGCCATCACCATGCACAACATCCCCGAGGGGCTGGCGGTGGGGGTAGCCTTCGGGGCTCTGGCCGCCGGGTTACCCTCGGCAACTCTGGGCGCCGCTATCGCCCTGGCCATCGGCATCGGCATTCAAAACTTACCCGAGGGGATGGCCGTCTCCCTGCCCCTTCGCCGTGATGGTATGTCCCGCGGCAGAAGCTTCTTTTACGGGCAGCTATCGGCCATTGTTGAACCCATCGCCGGTGTTATCGGCGCCGCCGCCGTTATCATTGCCCAGCCCATCCTGCCCTACGCGCTGTCTTTTGCCGCCGGCGCCATGATATTCGTCGTCATCGAGGAGGTCATCCCGGAAGCCCAGCGCGGCGGCAACACCGATTTAGCCACCGCCGGCGGCATGATCGGCTTTGCCGTCATGATGCTGCTTGATGTCGCCTTCGGCTAATAACAAATCGGGCACCGCAATGAGAGTATTCACCGGGGAAGAGCTAAAGAAGTATAACGGAAGTAAAGGCGTCTCCTATATCGCCTATGCCGGCAAGGTCTATGACGTTTCAAAAAGCTTTCAATGGAAGAAAGGCGTCCACCAGATAAGACATCACGCCGGCCGTGACTTAACCCGTGCCCTGAAACAGGCCCCCCACCACCCCGATTTACTCTTTAAGTTCCCCGTGGTCGGCAAACTGGCCGACTAGCTTATTCCTGGCTGCCGAAAGACCACATCGCCAGCACCACCATCAACACCCCAAAGGCGGCCACAATCATCAAGTCCTCAGCGATGGACATGGTATGCCCAAAAATGGTAATGCCCAGCGCGGCGGCCGGCTCGGCGCCGAGCACCAGCTGGCGTATCGAGTCAACTCCATAGGTAACCGGGTTGATTTTGACCAGCACGTTCATCCAGAGGGGCAGGTTATTGACCGGAAAGAAGACCCCGGAAAGAAAGATCATGGGGAACATGAGCAGCTGCATCACCGCCTGATGGGCTTCCATGGACTTTATCCGGGAGCCCAGAAAGATGCCCATGGCGGAGAGGGCGCAGGCCACCAGAAACATCACCGGCAGCAGTTGAGGCAGGATTTTCAGGGGAAAGGTGACCCCGAAGAGCGGGGCAAAGACCAGTATCAACGTCCCCTGAATCAGGGCGATGGTGGCTCCACCCAGCGTTTTGCCGGCGGCCACCGCCACTCGGCTGATAGGCGCCACCAGCACCTCTTTGAGGAAGCCGAACTCGCGGTCCCAGACCACGGAAACCCCGGACATGAAAGAGGTTATCAGCACCGTCATGCCGATGATGCCCGGGAAAATAAACTTGGAAAAATTGACCCCCGGGGCCAGCATGCCCATACTGCCGCTCAGCCCGCTGCCGAAGACGACTAAAAATAACAGCGGGAAGGCCAGGGATGTGACCATGCGCGCCTTATCCCGCCAGAACCGCAGCAAATCACGGTACCAGATAGTATAGATACCCCACAGGTTATTCACAGTTCTCCTTGCCCCTCCCCATCTTTAACAGCTCTCAATCTTCCCATACCCACCCGCCCAAAAAGGCTTTTTACCCCAAAAAAACTTCGTTTTTCCGGGGGCCCCGTATTTGCCTCTTTAAACTCCCAGACCCCACCCCCCCCATTGAGGTGGTGTTCCTATCCTTTTCTCCTCCCCATTAAAAGGAGTTGATAGAGGTCTAACCTCTATAGGGTGGGAGGGCGGAAAGCAAAACCAACGCTAAAAACCGGGTAAGCCCCACCCCTTTTTATACCTAAAATCTCTAGCTTTTTAGCGCCTTCGCTGGTGGCGGCCCATCTGCCGCACTATCTCCTTGAACTCGCTCCTGACCGCCTCGTCGCGGAGACGGTGGCCGGTCAGCTTGAGGAAAACATCGTCCAGCGTCGGCCGGCGCAGGCTGATGCTTAAGATTTCAGTCTTAAGCCCCTTTATCAGGGTTGGGATAAACCGGCTGCCATCGGCAATCTCAAAGCTTATCTGCCCGTCGTCGTATTCGGGCTGGATGTTATAGCGCTCCTTGAGTTCAGTCTGAGCCTTCTGGTCATCGGTCGTGCTTAAGCTAATCATGTCTCCCCCCACCATCCCCTTGAGCACCTCAGGGCTATCCAGGGCGATAAGCTGGCCGTAGTCCATGACGGCAATGCGGTCGGCATACTCGGCCTCGTCCATGTAGTGGGTGGTGAGGAAGATAGTGGTTCCCTCTGTTTTCTGCAGGCCGAGGATGAACTCCCAGAGGCGGTTGCGGGTCTGTGGGTCAAGACCCAGAGTAGGCTCGTCCAGGAAGAGCACCCTGGGGTGGTGGAGGAGACCCCGGGCCAGCTCAAGGCGGCGTTTCATACCGCCGGAGAAGGTCTTGACGACGTCACGGCGCCGCTCCCACGGCTCGACCATCTTGAGCACCTGCTCCGTCCTCTCCGCTCTCAGCGAGGCGGGAATGTTATACACCCGGGAGTGGAAGTCCAAGTTCTCCAGGGCGGTCAGCCGCTCGTCCAGGGAGGGGTCCTGAAAGACCAGCCCGATGCACTGGCGCACCTGGCCCTGCTGGCGGACGATGTCAAAGCCATTGATTAACGCCTTCCCCGAGGTCGGCTTGGACAGGGTACACAGGATGTTTATTGTCGTTGTCTTGCCCGCCCCGTTGGGCCCCAACAGGCCAAAGATTTCCCCCGGTTCAACGCTAAAAGTAACGTCATTTACCGCCGCCAGGTTAGCGTATTTCTTTACCAGGTGTTCCACTTCGATGATATGGCTTTTGGACATCTTCCCCCTCATTTTATGCTTAACGCCTCTTTTAACGCAAATCGCCTCCCCGCTTTTAACAAAACTTAAACCCTAATTTTATGGGCAATTAATCCCCAAATCCTAAGATTAACCTGTGAAATGAAATTATTAATGAGGAGCGACCATGATTGTAATGATTAAA
Source organism: Deltaproteobacteria bacterium (assembly GCA_013202445.1). Lineage (GTDB taxonomy): Bacteria > Chloroflexota > Dehalococcoidia > Dehalococcoidales > BS750m-G39 > JABMRW01. The sequence goes on from JABMRW010000122.1 coordinate 16,454, forward strand.
AGTGTCATCCGATGCCCCAATGATATGGTGCTGGTCTTTGACGACGACGAGGAACAAATCCCCGAATACGAGGGGTGGTATCAGCAGGTGAGGGAGCTTATTCTCCAGGACGCCCCACCGGATACGGTTTTCGGCTACTGGTTCAACTATGAGGCTGATATATCCACCCTTCCCCGCGAAGAATGGTAGGGGGGCACTGCATTTTGATGCCATAAGGCAAACTTGTGGCATTTTTGTGCCATTTATGGTACAATTGGCATATATGTCAGATACGGCAACGGCCAAAAAAATCCTGATAATCGATGATGACCCCGCCTTTATCAGGCTGGTGGAGCAGGGTCTTACTCCGGCAGGGTTCAAGGTGCTCACCGCCGCCAGCGGTGGCGAGGGGCTGCGCCTTTTATTTGCCAGCCGCCCGGATATAGTGCTGCTGGACGTGGTCATGCCCGAGATGGACGGCTGGCAGACCTGCAGCCGTATCCGGGATATCACCGATGTCCCCGTCATCATGCTCACCGCCCAGAAGAACACCGAGGAAGACATAGTACGCGGGCTGGAGTGCGGGGCGGATAACTACCTGATAAAGCCGGTGGGCCGGCGGGAGCTGGTGGGCAGGGTACAGGCGATAATGCGGCGCGCCGAGCTATCTCTCCCGGAAGAGAAAAAAGGGACAACTTTCAGTGACGGCTACCTGACGGTGGACATTATCCAGCGCCAGGTTTTAATCAACGGAGAGCGTGTGAGGCTGACCCCGATTGAGTTCCGCCTGCTGGCGCTGTTGATGCAGAACGCCGGCCGCATTCTCACTCACCGGCAGCTCCTGGAGGGGGTGTGGGGCTGGGAGTACATTGACGACCTGGACTATGTGCGTATCTATATCTGGCACCTTCGCCAGAAGATAGAGCCGGACCAGTCTCAACCTAAATATATCATTACCGAGCCCGGAGTCGGTTATTTATTCCGCAAGACCAAGTGACCCCACCCCCTTTTAACAGTTCTCTTTCTTCCCATCCAACCCCCAATCATTTTTTAATTATTTTAGGAAACCCTATCCCCTTTATCCCCTTCCCC
>JABMRW010000123.1 GCA_013202445.1 Deltaproteobacteria bacterium
CACCCCCTGTGTCCCCCTCTCCTATCAAGGAGAGGGGGGAGGATTGCTGAGGGGCGTCAGCCCCTCAGACTCCCCTTGATGATTTTGCTCCTTCTAGGACTCCTTTTGGCCGTTATAGCTTTGTACTTACAACCATGAACTCGAATGTTCCATGCTGTATCGGCTCTTTACTGAAAGGATTAGCTCCTGATATCACCTTAAAACCGTGTTGTTCCAGCACCCATTTCAGTTCTGGAAATGTGTAACTGCGGTCGCTGCATTTGAGGGTCTTTCTTTGCCCATCTTTTTGGGTTATTTCTATTTCTGTTTCTATACGGCAGGTCATGGGGTCGAATTTACCTTCTCGAAAAAGGTTCAAGGTAGTAAGAATAAATATACCGTTTTTCTTTAAAGACTGGTGAACAGCTTTCAATACCTTATAGTTCTCGGCATCATTTTCAAGCAAGCTAAAAGCCCCTTCACAGAGGCACAGGGCGGCATCAAATTCATTTTGAAAAGGCAACTCTCTGGCGTCACAAACTCTAAAATCGACTTGAACATTTTGCTCTTTGGCGACTTTGTTTGCCGCTCCAATCATACCGGGTGATAGATCTATTCCGGTAATATTCTTATAACCTTTGGTTGCCAGGTTAATGGCATGACGCCCCGTCCCGCAGCCGACGTCGAGGATTTTCATTTCAGGACTTGTTAGATACTCTTTCACCATCCACGCAACTTCGGTTTCAGTGTCTTTTGTGAATGGATAGTCTTCGTATTCAATCCCCATGTTCTCAAATAGCTCTTTATACCACTTAGGATCCATGTTTTACCTCATTTTCTCTCTCTCAGCTGCGGGAATAAAATCACCTCGCGGATGGCCGGCTGGTTTGTCAGGAGCATGACCAGGCGGTCTATGCCGACGCCCAGGCCCCCGGTGGGGGGCATGCCGTACTCCAGCGCCGTGAGGTAGTCCTCGTCAATTGACCAGCGCTCCTCGTCGCCTGCCTGCCTGTCTTTCAGTTGTTCCTCAAAGCGCTCCCTCTGCTCCAGGGGGTCGTTGAGCTCGGTGTAGGCGTTGGCGATTTCAAGACCGCCGGCGATGGCCTGAAAGCGCTCTACCACCCGCTCTTCGCCGGGCTTGGTCTTGGCCAGCGGCGACATGGAGAGGGGGTAGTCAAAGATAATAGTAGGCTGGATGAGCTTTGGCCTGACGAAGCTCTTGATAAGCTCGTCGACCAGCTTGGCCCAGTTCTTCTGCGGGTCAACCTCTATTTTCAGCGAGCGCATCTTTTCCCGCAGGCCGTCGGCGGTGGGGTGGGTGACGAAATCAATGCCGCTGTACTCCTTGACGGCTTCGCGCAGGGTAATGCGCCGCCAGGGCGGCTTGAAGTGGACGGTATCTTCGCCGAACTGGACTTTGGTGGCGCCCAATACCTCATGGCTGACCGATGATACCATCTCCTCCAGCATGGCCATGACATCGTTGTAGTCGGCGTAGGCCTCGTAGGTTTCCAGCATGGTGAACTCGGGGTGGTGTTGGGTGGAGACACCCTCGTTGCGGAAGATACGCCCCAGCTCGTAGACCTTGTCAAAGCCGCCGACAATCAGCCGCTTGAGGTGGAGCTCCAGGGCGATGCGCAGATAGAAGTCCTGGTCTAAAGCGTGGTGGTGGGTGGTGAAGGGGTTGGCCAGAGCCCCGCCGGCGGCAGGCTGCAGCACCGGCGTTTCGACCTCCATAAAGCCGCGCTGGTTGAGGAACTGGCGGATGGCGGCGATAGCCCGGCTGCGAACCTGAAAGACCTCCCTGGCCGGGGCGTTGGCGATGAGGTCTAAATAGCGCTGGCGGTAGCGTGTTTCAACGTCAACCAGCCCGTGCCACTTTTCAGGTAAGGGCTGGAGGGACTTGGCCAGCATGGTGAAGTTTTCTACATCGAGGGTGGGCTCTTCGGTCTTGGTGCGGAAGAGCTTGCCGCTGACCCCGATGATATCCCCTATATCCAGGTCCTGAAACAGCTCCAGGGTTTTTTCATCCAGGCGGTCTTTATAGAAGCAGAGCTGGAGCTTGCCATCGCCGTCACGCAGGTCGGCGAAGGAGGTCTTGCCCATCTTTCTCATTGCCGTAAGACGCCCGGCGAGGCTGACCACCGTTGCCCTTTTTGAGCTCTTTTTCTCCTGCTTTTCCAGCAGCTCCAGGGCCTGCCGGGTGGTATGGCTGCGGTCATAGCCGGAGGGGTAGGGGTCTATGCCCTGGCGGCGAATTCGTTCAAGTTTTTGCAGGCGTTGTTGGGCTATAAGGTCTAATCTGGTTGTCATCAATCTGTCCCCTTAAACTATCCATCCAGGCGGTTGATTTTACATCTCTCTCCAGAAGGTACCTGATGTAATTTCTCATTAGCATCTCCAGCTGGCGCGATAGTTCCCGGTCAATTTCCAGTCCGCTTACGGTGCCGTAGTCGCTGTTCTGCAGTAATAGTAGCACTTTTCGGGCGTTTTCGGAAAGGGGGTAGGCAAACTGGCTCTGGCGGCAGCCGGGGCAGAGCACGCCGCCGGCGCCGGGGGAGAATAGATTGGTGGCCTCCTTTAACGTCGATTTGCAGGTGACACAGTGCTGGAGCTGGGGGCGGAAGCCGGCCATATCTAAAAGGTGTATCTCAAAGTAGCGCAGTATTAGCTCGTTATCGCCGCCCTGGCTCAAATTTTGCAGGGTCTCTACTAATAGCTGGAAGAGGGGGTAGTCTTCCACGTTATCGGCGGCGAACTGGTTGACCAGCTCGGTGGCGTAGAGTGCGTATGAGGTGAGGTCCAGGTCTATTTTAAGCGGCATAAAGCTGTTGATGGTCTGGGCGCCGATTACGGTATCCAGGTTGCGCCCGCGCGCCAGCGATAGCTGGCTGTGGGTGAGTAGTTCCAGGTGCCCGGCCATCTTGCTGCGGGGGCGCCTGACCCCCTTGGCCACCGCCTGAATTTTGCCCAGGTGGGGGGTATAGAGGGTGAGTATCCTGCCCGCCTCCCCCAGCTTGGTCTTTTTGATGATTACGGCTTCAGTTTTATAGGTTCTGGGCTTGGTCATTTCTGTTTATTTTTATTTATTGAAGTTTACTTTATCTGGTTCTCTATAATCTCTTTTTAACAGGATATCTCTTTCTTTTAAGAGACAGGCTCTATTGTGTGCTATAGCTTTATCAAATTCCTTACTATGCCATGCTTCAATACATAACTTTCCCACGTCATGAAAAGGGTCATCATAATTGGGTATGCCCAGCTCTGCAACAGCGTTTTTCTTACTTTCGAATTTAAATTCCTGCAGTTCCCCGTCGAAGTCGATTGTTATTCCTATATGGTGAAACAAGACACTACTCTCAAAATTAGTATTGAATGCATAAAAGGGCCTTTCAAGGCGGTTTAAAATCTGCTCCGTTTGTGATTTTAATTCCTCGATAGCTTCTCTATCTTTGGCACAGAATATTTGAAGTTCCTTATCATTGATTTGGCCGAAGATTACTTGCTCTAAATTCTCGCATTCTCTTGAATCATTGGAAGTTGTATATGACCTGTTTCTGGTAAAGTCTCCAATAGTTTCAATATCTATGATTGTGCCTTTGAAAGAACCGGAGGGAGTAATTTCTTTATGCTTTATTATCACGTTTGTTGTCCTAAAAGTGCTTGAACCTGACTATCCGTAACCCCTTCATTATGAGGGCGGCGGGCGGGAATAGATGTAAAAGGGGTGGGGGGGGGGTTATCCCTCCTCGGCAAACCAGCCTTCTTTGGTCAGAATCTCCCCGACCATATTTGTGCCGGGGACATCTCCCCTGGCTACATTTATGGCCACTTTATCACCGACGGCGCTGGCAATCCTGGCTACCGCTTGGTGTGTGAAGCCGGGACAAAGGAAGAGAACTTGCACCCCTTCTTTTTGGACTAAATCCTGGCACACCTTGACCGCCTGGTCAAAATTCATCATTTCAATGACTACCGTGGTTATTTCCATCTTGGAGGTCTTAACTAAAGCTCGGTGCCGGTTAGGGTCACCATCAGGTGCCATAATGATAAATGCTGATTTAACGACCATGATATTTACTCCTTTTTAAAATTCCTGCCTGCCCTCTATAGCCCGGGTGAGGGTGACGTCATCGGCGTATTCCAGTTCGGTGCCGAAGGGAAGCCCCCGCGCCAGGCGGGTGACCACTATTCCTAAGGGGGAGATGAGCTTATTGAGATACATGGCGGTGGTTTCCCCCTCCAGATTGGGGTTGGTGGCTAAGATAACCTCGGTTACCGAGCCGTCCCGCAGGCGGTCCATCAGCTCTTTGACCCTTATATCGTCAGTGCCGACACCTTCGGTGGGGGAGATGGCGCCGTGGAGGACGTGATACAGCCCGTGGTAGATCCTGGTGTGCTCCAGTGCCAGTATGTCCTGCGGCTGTTCCACGATGCAAATCTTGCCCCGCTCCCGCTGGGAGTTGAGGCAGATGGGGCAGGGGTCGGTATCGGTGATATTAAAGCAGACCGAGCATAGTTTGGTCTGCTGCTTTACCGATAGCAGGGCTTCGGCCAGCATCTTGGTCTGCTCTTCCGGCGCCCGGAGCAGGTTATAGGCCAGACGCTGGGCGCTCTTGGGCCCGATGCCGGGCAGTTTGTTCAGTTCCTGTATTAACCTGGCTACCGCACCCGAGGTGGGTGTGAGATTTGAGTCCAATATACGCTCTCCCCTCTAAATATTTTTTGGTTTAGTCCTTAACCCCCCCAGAAAGCGGGAGATTGGGGGCTTCACCCCGCCCCGTTTTTAGCGGTTCTCTTTTTTCCCACCCTGACCCACCCTACAGGGGTTTCACCTCTAAAACTTTCCTGGCCACCCCTTTGTTATAAGGGTGGGTGGGTGAAGCCTTCCTTATAAGGGTGGTCGGGCGGGTAAAGATATAAAAGGGTGGGGGCTTTACCCCTCCCCATATTATTTAAATTCAGGTCAGGCCGGGGATATTGAGGCCTCCGGTTAGCTTGCCCATGCGCTCGGCGGCAAGCTCCTGGGCTTTGGTGAGGGCTTCGTTTACCGCCGTCATTACCAGGTCTTCCAGCATTTCCACGTCATCGGGCTCTATCGCCTCGGGCGATATTTTTACCGATAGCACCTGCTGTTGACCGTTGACGGTGACCTTGACGGCACCTCCTCCCGAGGAGGTTTCAATGATAGCTTCGGCAAGCTCTGCCTGAGCCTTGGCCAGCTTGGCCTGGAGCTCCTGGGCCTGACGCATAAAAGACCTGTTCACTTTTCCTCCACGCTGGTAACCTGGGCGCCGAGCCTTTTGGCGGCCTCCACCAGGTGGTTGTCTTCCGGCTCATAGACGCAGCGCACCTGGCAGGGGCGCCCCAGAAAGTTGCTGATGATTGCCCTGGCGACCTGCTGATTTTCTATTGTCTCCATCTTTTCCTTGTGAATGGGGTATTTAAAGGCCAGAATTACGGTATCGCCTTCAATCTCTACCGGATTGACCCCGGCGCTCCTGAGAATGGCGATGGCTGAGGTTCTCTTAACCTCCTCCGGCGCCTGCTCCATAACATCTCTCCAGTTGACCCTCAGGCGCTCGATTTCATTATTGAGCTCCGCCGGTGGGGTGGCGGGGGTGTCATTGGCCTTTGTTGATTTTGCCTTAGGCTCTGCCACTGGTTCGGGCGCCGGTTCCGGTTTGGCCGCTGGCTTAGTTACCGGCTCGGCCTTAGCTGTTGGGGGTTTGGGTGGGGAGGCCTTTTTGACCGGCGGGGGAGGTTCTTGCTTTGCCCGGACAGGCTGGGCAGGTGGGCTTTCTTTTTTCTCGTCCGGTGGCTGGGCGCAGTCTACCAGCGCCAGCTCCAGGGGCAGGGTGGAGTAGTTATCAAAGCCAATCTCAAGCTGGCCGAAGAGCTTGATTGCTTTTGATATCTGGGCTAAAGAGGTTTTAGCCGCCAGCTGTTTTAGTTCGGCCTTATCTTCGGCGGTGAGGTCTACGGCGTCTTCCGAGCCGGTCTTTACCAGCAGCAGTTGTCTTAAGTATTCAATCACCTCACGGTTGAACTGGCGCAGGTCAAGCCCGTCGCTGTTGACGCTGTTTATGGTTGCCACTCCGCCGGCGACGTCACTGGCTACTATGTGCCTGACCAGTTCCTTGGCCCGCTGGTCCCCGGTAATGCCCAGGATGGCCTGGACCTGGTTGAGGCCGATTTCGGTGCCGTAGTAGGTGGTCATCTGCTCCAGCAGGTTTTCGGCATCGCGCAGGCTGCCGGTGGCGCTCTTGGCGATGAGATTTAGCCCCTCCGTTTCCAGCTTGATGCCTTCCGTTTCACAGATACGGGCCAGTTTGGAGATTACGTCCGGGCGGGAGATGCGCCGGAAGTCAAAGCGCTGGCACCGGGACAGGATGGTGGCCGGTACTTTATGGGCTTCGGTGGTGGCTAAAATAAAGACGATATAGGGGGGTGGTTCCTCCAGGGTCTTGAGCAGGGCATTGGAGGCACTATTACTGAGCATATGGACTTCATCGATGA
>JABMRW010000124.1 GCA_013202445.1 Deltaproteobacteria bacterium
ACGAGACCCTGGCCGGGCTCGGCTCGATAGTGGGTTCTGGCGGTATGGTGGTGATGGACGAGACTACCTGCATAGTCGAGATAGCCCGGTTCTTCCTCAGTTTCACCCAGGACGAGTCCTGCGGAAAATGTACCCCTTGCCGCCTGGGAACCAGGCAGATGCTGGAAATCCTGACCCGAATTACCGAAGGCAAAGGCAGCGAGGCTGACATCGACACTCTGCTGGCCATAGCCAGGACCGTCAAAGAGTGCTCATTGTGTGGACTTGGCCAGACTTCTCCCAACCCGGTGCTCTCCACCATCGAATATTTTCGAGACGAGTATGATGCCCATATAAAGGAGAAGAAGTGTCCGGCAGCTGTCTGCGATGCTCTAATGATATCGCCCTGCCAGCACACCTGCCCGGTGGGCATCAACGTTCCCAGCTATGTGGCCCACATCGCCGCTGGTGAATATAAAGAGGCGGTTGAGACTATCCGTGAGCGTAACCCCTTCCCGGCTATCTGCGGCCGCATATGTAGTCACCCCTGTGAGTTCAGGTGCCGCCGTGGGGAACTGGACGACTCCGTGGCTATCAGAGCCCTCAAACGCTTTGCCTCTGACTGGTATTTCGAGAATGTGACCGAAGACCCCGAACCATTCCCTCAAACTCAAAGCCAGCGGGTAGCTGTGGTTGGGGCGGGGCCTACTGGTCTATCCTGCGCCTACTTCCTGGCTCAGATGGGCTACCCGACAACCGCTTTTGAAGCGCTCCCCTTGGGTGGCGGCATGCTCTCGGTGGCCATACCCGAGTTCCGCTTGCCCCGGGAGATTATCCAGAAGGAGATTGATTATATCGCCAAACGGGGGGTGGATATACGCTACAACACCCCGATTAACGTTAATTTCACCGTGGAAGACCTGAGGAAAGACGGTTTTGCCGCTGTTTTTATCGCCGCTGGCGCTCAGAAAAGCCAGCGCATAGGCGTGCCTGGTGAACTTGAGGACGCCGAAGGGTTCTACTACGGGCTGAGGTTCTTGAGAGATGCCAGGCTGGGCAGAAAAGTCAGGGTCGGCCGCCGAACGGCGGTCATCGGTGGTGGCAATGTAGCCCTGGATGCGGCTCGCACCGCTCTCCGTTTCGGTGCCGAGGAAGTAAAAATCTACTACCGCCGTTCCCGGGAGGAGATGCCGGTTACCGAGGTGGAATACGAACAGGCTATTGACGAGGGTATAGAGGTCAGCTTTTTAATCAGCCCCACCAGAATAGCCATCGAGAACTGGCAGGTAACCGGCCTGCAATGCATCAAGATGAAACTTGGTGAACCTGACCAGAGCGGCCGGAGGCGGCCGGTCCCAATCACTGGCTCGGAGTTCTTTATTGAGGCTGATACCGTTATCGCCGCTGTGGGTCAGGCCCCTGATCTCTCCTTCCTGCCTCCTGACAGTGCTCTGGAGCGTACCCGCTGGGAGACTCTGGTCGTTGACAGTAATACCCTGGCGACTAACATCAGCGGGGTCTTTGCCGGTGGTGACTTTGTTACCGGGCCGGGTATGGTGATAGATGCCATCGCCGCTGGCAGAAGGGCAGCCATCTCTATAGATAAATACCTGAGAGCCGATACCTCCAGGGTTGAGATATATGACCTTAAAGCCAAAGTCGTTGGCGAGGAGCCGGCGCCGGAGGTAGAGGAAGCCTGGGAAGCACAGCCCAGAGTGGCCGTGCCAACACTACCAGTCAAAGAAAGGAAAACGAGCTTTGCCGAGATAGAGCTTTGCTTCTCTGAAGAGAAGGCCCAGCAGGAAGCCAGGCGGTGTCTCAGGTGTGACCTGGAAACCTAGCTAGGCAGGAGGTTTGCCATGAAATCAATAACCAGACAGAAGCCCTTCGAAGAAATAAAGCAGCAGCTAGCCGGCTTTAACCGGGTGTTTATCATCGGCTGCGGTACCTGCGCCACCATGACCAAGACCGGCGGCATTGAGCAGGTAATGGAGATGAAGAGCCAGCTTCAGGAGGTAGACAAGCTGGTCAGTGGCTGGACAGTCATCCCTATCGCCTGCGATGAAATGAGTGAAGTGGCCATGAAGGAAAACGAACGGGCTATTCAGAACTCGAACTGTGTCTTAATAATGAGCTGCGCCCTGGGCGTGCACCGGATAAGCACCTATATCGACCGCCCGGTTCTTCCGGCGCTGGATACCCTGTTTATCGGTGTGGAGGATACCCCGGGCTATTTTCGCGAGGTCTGCGCCCAGTGCGGGCAGTGCATTATCGGTGAAACCGCCGGCATCTGCCCCATTACCGCCTGCCACAAAGGCCTGGTTAACGGCCCCTGTGGCGGCACCAATAACGGCAAGTGTGAGGTGGATAAGGAGAAGGATTGTGCCTGGACGCTTATCTATGAGCGACTCAAAGCCCAGAAGCGTCTTGATTTGATGCGGAAATATCAGCCTCCCCATAACTTCCAGGCATCACCCAGGCCGAGAACAGTCAAAATCTCATAGGTGAGGAGGTGAGGAAAATGGTGTCAAGCTTTAAAGAGGTGCTCAACTCCGGTAAGTTTGTGATTACCAGCGAGGTGGCACCTCCCAAAGGGACCAACCTGGAAAAAACATTGCACCACATCGAGCTTCTAAAAGATAAGGTGGATGCAATTAATGTTACCGACCATCAGAGTTCGGTAATGCGATTTCCCTCTATCGGTGGCTGCCTGGCTATTAAGGAGAAGGGCGGTGAGCCTATCCTGCAAATGACCTGCCGTGACCGTAACCGCCTGGCTCTTCAGGCGGAACTGTTGTTTGCCTCCTCCAGGGGCATAAACAACGTGCTCTGTCTCACCGGTGACGCTGTCCCGGTAGGGGACCATAAAGAGGCTAAGGGGGTCTTTGACCTCGATTCCCTCCAGTTACTGAAAACAATCCGGTTAATGGAATCGGGACAGGACCTGGGGGGTAATGACCTCGATGGAGCGGTGGAATTCTGCGCCGGTGCCACCGTCACCCCGGGAGCCCAACCCCTTGAGCCCCAGCTCATTAAATTTGAAAAGAAGGTCGAGGCCGGCGCCGAATTTTTCCAGACCCAGGGGATTTACGACCTGGATAACTTTGGTAAATTCATGGAGCACGCCCGCAAATTTCCAGTTAAGATACTGGCTGGTATAATCTTGCTGTCGTCAGCAAGAATGGCCAAATATATGACGCAAAATGTCCCGGGCATATTCGTGCCTCAAAACCTGATTGACGAACTGGCCGCCGTACCTAAAGAGGAGATGCTAAATAGGGGTATTGAAATTGCCGGACGCATGATTGCTGCCCTGAAGAAGGACTCCATTTGCGACGGCGTGCACATTATGGCCATTGGCAAAGAGGAAGTAGTGCCGGATATCCTGGCTGCGGCCGGTCTGTAGATGGTTGTACCGCTGTGGTGAGTCGTTCCGATCCCGGTTGGTATTGGTCTATTATTTGACTTTTATCCGGCTTGGAACACCTCTCGCCTGACGATGGGAAGAGAAAGCAATTGCTTCATCTGATTAAACGAAAGCTCTTTTGTGCAGCACTGAACAATTCAGTTAAATACTAGCCGTTTTTACTCGAATTTCTGTCTTACTTAAGCTTGTATCCAGACTCGATATTTGTTCCTAGTGATAAGAAGTTGTTGGGGGTAGCCGAGCTACTTGGGCTGAAATACTTCAATCCTGGGAGCTCAAGCTAGAGAGTCTAACAGACATCCTTCTATTTTACTTTACAACACAAGATATCATGAACGCATAGGTCCTAGCCAATATCTTTCATGACTTAACAAGAGCTAAACAGAAAGCCATATTGTGACTTCGGATTAGCGGAGAGACTAAGGTCTTTCGCTTGCTCTTTGGTTAAATAGATGGTCATTGGGTGGTCTTCTTTGTTCTCCTTGAATCT
>JABMRW010000125.1 GCA_013202445.1 Deltaproteobacteria bacterium
GACTCCGTCCCTCTAAAACTCCCTGTTAGCCTCCCCTTTTCCCCCCACCCCCTTTTTAACAGTTCTCTCTCCCCACCCCGTTTTATATCTATTCCCGCCCGCCGCCTTTGTGGAAGGGCTTTCAGCCCTTTTTACCCCACCCCCCAGAGGAGGGGGATTATTTATCCTTATCCCCCCTAAAGGAGAGTGAAGAGAGGTTTCACCTCTTTTGGGCGGGTGGGTGGGACGCAAAACGCCCTCTCAAACTCTCTGCCCCACTCCCCACTGGGGTGATATATCTCTTTTTCCCCACCCCTTAAAAAGGAGTGAATAGAGGTCTAACCTCTATCGGGCGGGAGGGTGGGAAGTAATACGCCCTCTAAAAATCAGGCTAGCCCCTCCATTTCCCCCCACCAGAGGAGAGAGACTATCCACCTACACTAATATAAAACTCCCTATCCCTGCCCGGTCTCCCCCTTTTGTAAAAGGGGATTAAGGGGGATTTTCTCCATCCCTATCCCCCCACGTGGGAGAACGGGCGTCCGTTGGGCACCTGGCCCTCGGCCAGCCCGTGCTGCAGCGGCTTTTCGGCCACCGCCTGCTTGAACAGCTTTTTCAGCCCCGCTTTAGATACCCCGTCGCGCAGGGGCTGTTTTAAATCTATCTCGTATTCGCTTAAAAGGCAGGGGCGGAGCTTGCCGTCGGCGGTTAAGCGCATGCGGTTGCAGTTAAAGCAGAAGTGCTCGCTGACCGGGGTGATAAAGCCGATGGTGCCCTTGGCTTTAGCCAAGCGGAAATACTTGGCCGGCCCGTTGCCGACTCCGGGCAGGCAGGGCTCCAGTTCCCCCAGCGGCTCAAGCCGCTTTCTCATCTCGGTGGCGGAAATAAAGCGCGGGGCGTTATCACCGTTGCCGGCGACGGGCATCAGCTCGATAAAGCGGACATGCCACTCCTCATCTATAGTTTTAGCGGCAAAATCTAAAAGCTCGTCGTCATTGATGCCGGACATGACCACCATGTTAAGCTTTACCGGCTCCAGCCCCACCCTACTGGCCACCTCGATACCCTCAAACACCTGCTTCAACTCGCTTTCGCCGCGGGTTATGCGCTTAAATCTATCGGGGTTAAGGGTGTCCAGGCTGATATTAACCCTTTTCAGCCCGGCTTGCTTTAGCTCGCCGGCGTAGTCGGCCAGCAAAACGCCGTTGGTGGTCAGGGCAATATCCTCGATAGCCTCTATGCTGGCCAGCATCCGTATTAGTTGGGGCAGTCCCAGCCTTATCAGGGGCTCGCCGCCGGTGATTCTTATCTTGTTTATCCCCAGCTCGGCGGCCGCCCGGGCTATAGTATAGATTTCCTCGTAGCTGAGAATATCGCTATGTGACCTCAGGTCAACGCCATCGGCGGGCATGCAGTAGATACAGCGCAGGTTACAGCGGTCGGTGACCGATATGCGCAGATAATTTATGGGACGCTGGAAAGAATCGGAAAGTCCGGTCATAGTTTATACTTTCTCCTCAAAAACTCAACCGCCTCCCTGGCCGCCGCCCCCCGGTGGCTCACCTTATTCTTAATCTCTAAAGGCAGCTCGGCCATGGTCTTATCCAATCCGGGGAAGTAGAACAGCGGGTCGTAGCCGAAGCCCTTCTCCCCCCTGGGCCCAAAGGTAATCAAGCCCTGGCACTCCCCGAAACAGAGCTCCACCTTCCCCTCCGGCGTGGCGATAGCGATGACGCACCGGAAACGGGCGGTGCGATTCTCCCGGGGCACCCCTTTCAATTTAGCCAGTAAATACTCTACCCGGTCTTTATCCGAAGCGTCCTCGCCGGCATAGCGCGCCGAAAGCGGCCCCGGCTCACCCCCCAGAGCATCCACCTCCAGCCCGGAATCATCGGCCAGGGCTAACAGCCGGCTCTCTTTAGCCAGGACGGTCGCTTTAAGGCGGGCGTTCTCCTCCAGGCTACCCCCCACCTCCTCCACCTCGGCGGTAATGCCCAGCTCACCGGGCAGAACCAGCTCCATGGGCAGTTCCCGGAGCAGTTCTTTAAGTTCCCGCGCCTTGCCCCGGTTATTAGTGGCTAAGAGCAGTTTATCCGGCAATGGAACTCCAGAAAAAGCAACTCAACCGTCGCTAAAACCCCTTAATAAAATGATAGCCCTTTCCCTATTCAAGGTCAACAAAGCGGCCTTCCAGCTTCTTGGAGACCTCGGGCATGGTGGTGTATTCCATCTCCTCCAGGGGCAGGCGGTGCGGCTCAAAGGGCCCGTGGCGGCGCATATACTCGGCGACCTCGTTGGCCTGCTGGCGGGCGGGGTCGAAGGACTTGTCGGCGAACATATCCCGGGGGCCCACCAGTTTACCCGCCGAAAGCTGGAAGCCGAGGGCCACCACTCTGGGCGGCCCGTCGAAGCGGGTGGGGGTGCTGTCCTCGACCGCTACCGGCATAAAGGGCCCGTGGTGCGAGCCCCGCATCCACCCCTCCACCAGGATGGGCAGGGTAAACGGCTCCAGCACCTCGCCCACGGCGGGGAAGTCGCCCTGAGAGCGCACGATGCACACCGGGTCGTCCTTGCCCACGTAGCGGCCGGCAATCAGGGACAGCTTCTGGGTGGATGACGAGGCTGCTATCTCACCGGTTATGCGGTGATAGACCGCCTTGACCATGTAGCGTGACGGCGCCCCGATAAAGACCAGCAAATCATATATCTCCTCGGGGGCGTTAAAGGTTATCTTGCGGCTCTTTTTAACATCATGCACCTCGAAGACAAAACCGCTGTGCATATTGGCGGCGATGACCAGCCCGATGGTATTAAAGGGGTCGGCGAACATCTTGTACAGCGGCATATTCCAGGCCCCGGCCGAGGTCTTATCGGCCATGAAGATAATCACCGTCTCGGCGCCGCGCTCCTCGAACTCCATCTCGGCCACCCCCGGCCCCATCCCGCGGACGTTGCCGGAGAAGGCATCGGCCAGCATGTCCTGGCCGGCGCCGTGAAGCTTAAGGCTCTTGGCCAGCTCGGTGCAATCAACAAAGACATCCCAGGCAAACTTATGGATTTTCTCGTCATCCTCACCGCGCTGGTGGGTCATAATCAGCTGCAGGTCATCCCCGCACTTGGCCACCCGGCAGTCAATGAACAGCCCCTCTTTCTTGGCCTTGGCCAGGTGCTCCGCCGCCCGCGCCAGTATATCAGGATGAGATTCGGAATGCCCCACAAACCCCCCGATGTCGGCCTTAATCACGCTCAGCGTAACCTTCATAATTCCCCCTTTATCTTGCTAATATTCAGGCTAATATTCAAAGCCTTCCCGCCCCTCCACCCCGCTATCGTAAGGGTGCTTAATCTTCAAGCATTCGGTAACCAGGTCGGCCACCCTGACCAGCTCTTTATCGGCCCGACGGCCGGTAAGGATAAGCTCCACTCCCTCCGGTTTAGCCTCGATAAGCCCCAGCACCTCCTCCACCCCCACCAGGTTAAAGGCCACCGCCAGATTCACCTCATCTAGCACCACCAGGTCATAGCCCCCACCCAGCATAGCCTCCCGGGCCGCCGCCAGCGCCTCTTGAGCCGCCTCCTTCTCCCCGGGCTTGAGATTCTCCGGGTCGATAAACTGGCTGGAGCCAAAGCTCTCCAGGGTAACGCCGGACAGCCCGGTCAGGATTTTGCGCTCGCCGTAGAGATAATCGCCCTTCATAAAAAGGGCGATATAGACCTTGAGACCGTGCCCCAGGGCGCGGATGACGGCGCCGATAGCCGCCGAAGTCTTACCCTTGCCATCGCCGGTGAAAATCTGTACCAGACCTTTACGCACTGGTGATGGTGACGGGGGATTAAATGATGATGCTTTCTCGCCCAATAATACACCTGAGCTAAAGCTAAATAATGGCGATTTAGTTTAACAACCCCACCCCCCAATGTCAAGGAATAGAGATATATTTTATCAGGTGACCCTCCCCCTTAATCACCCACCCGTGAAAAGGGAGGGGGAATTTTTTTCTAAGAAGAGGGGGCTAACGCCCC
>JABMRW010000126.1 GCA_013202445.1 Deltaproteobacteria bacterium
CCTCTGCGATGTCAACGCAGTGCTCTAACCAACTGAGCTAACCGCCCCCGTTACAGCAATTCTACTAAACGCCTTTACCAGCGTCAAGGCGCCGGCTTCTCAAGCGGTTATCAATGAAGCTAACCAGGAAGAGGAGCAGGCCGCTTATCAGCAGGCTGCCCAAATCAAGATACTTTATGGCCATTAATTTGCTCACCAGCGCCACCCCTCCTCCCCCGATAATGGCCGCCAGCGCCCCTGCCGGCGTTACTTTAAGCTTGTCCTTATAGAATCCGGCGAGTACAGGCAGAATCAGGCCGGCGGTGTATACCGTAAAGGCAAAGAGGATGGCGGTCACTATATCCCGCAAATATAAAGCCAGGATTAAAGAGGCCGCTCCCAGAGCCACTATTCCCCAGCGGGAAAAGAACAGGATTTTCCTCTGGTTAAGGGAAGGTTTAAAGCGCCCCACTATATCCACGGATAGTATGGTGCTGGCGGTCATCAGGCAGGTATCCGCCGAGGACATAAACGCGCAGAGTAAGGCAGCCAGAACTATAGCACCCCAAACAGGAGGTAGAACCTCCTGTATTACCATCGGAAAGGCCTGGTTTGCGGCAATATCGGGGAATAAGGCCGATGCCCCCATACCTATTATGGTAATTGCCAGGGCAATAGGAATAATCAGCAGCGCCGCCCAGAACACCGATTTTCTGGCCGTACCGGCGTCACGAGCGCAAAATAACCGGGAGTACATATCCGGCCCCACCACGTAGGTTAGCCCCACCAGCAGGAGCAGGTTAACCAGCTCATAGCCGCCGAACCCGGGGCTAAGCGGAAAACCGAGCCGTTCCGGCGGCAGGGCGCTTACCAGCCCGCTCCACCCGCCAAAGCGTATAAAGACCAGAACCAGGGCGCCGAAGATTCCGGCAAATATTATTACCGTCTGCAGTGTGTCAGTGCGAAGAATGGCATGCTGACCGCCGAGTATGGTGTAGCCGACAAAGACCGCGGTAAAAATAGCCATCCACAGACGAGGGTCGCCTATTCCCAGGACGCTCATTATGCTGCCGGCAGCTATAATTTGAGCGCCTATAACGCCTATCCAGGCAACGACGATAAGTATAGACCCGGCCAGTGCTACCCACTTATTGTATTGTCTTTCCACCAGCTCGGGCAGGGTATAAAGCCCGAACTCCCTTACCTTTTTGGCCAGGAAAATACCGAGAGCAATCAGGCCGATACTGCCCACCAGCAACCACCATATCCCGGTTAAACCCCGGGTAAAGCCCAGGCTGCTGGTAACCATAATGGCTGAGCCGCCGATAATTGTTGCCAGCAGCGAGCCGGTAATAAACAGGGAGGAGCCACTCCTGCCGGCAACGAAGAAATTATCCGCTCCCCTCGCCCGCCGCCGGCTCACCAGCCCGATGGCAACCATGGCGGCAAAGTAGATGGCAACAACTATCAGTCCCAGCATATTTATATCCATCCTTTAAGTAGAGTGTGTTTCTAATGTGAGCGGTGCCCGCAACCTGCAAAGAGACTTGGCCGCCCCGTCAGCACGGGAGTGGTAGCGGTATTGCACCTGGGCGCTATGCGGTCGGTTTCTGGCTGCCTAAGATGGTAATCTCTATATTCTTGCCGCAGTGGGGGCAGGTCAGGCTGAAGTTAAGCGGCTGTTCCATAACCCGCTCGGCGACGGCGGTAACCATGGAGTCAATATTGTCCAGGCGCTGGTCAAGCATATTAAGACGCCGCTTCATGCGTTCGATGTTTACTGCCTGCTCGTCTTCTGCCGCGCTGGGGTTATCCTTCTCTGCCAAGAGCGCACCTCGGGGGAGATTATAGCTGGACTCATTATATTGGTTAGGGGGCGGTATGTCAAAGACTAATATGATATTGATTTCTTAAAATCGTAGGCATATACTAAGGATAATAACCTAAGGAGGTGCCGCTATGCCGGAGGAGGAAGTTGGCAAGGTAAGTGACTTTTTTGCCCGTCCTGTGGTTGCCGGTATTGAGCTGACCGGCACGCTGATAGTGGGCGATAAAATCCACTTAAAGGGTCACACCACAGATATAGAACAAATCGTTAACTCAATGCAGATTGATAATGTGAACGTTCAAGAAGCCAGGGCAGGAGACTCGGTGGGGATTAAGGTTATCGACCGGGTAAGAAGGGGAGATACCATTTATAGGGTTAGCGACTAGGGCGATTTGCCAGTGTTGCCTTTAGCGTCACCGGAGGAGATGATATGGTCAAGATATTAATAGAACGCCATGTGCGTAAGGGTAAAGAGGGATATTTAATGGAGCTGCTGAACAAGCTGCGGACAGAATTAATCTCACAGCCGGGCTATGTCTCCGGCGAACTCCTCCAGAGCCTGGAGGATAAAGCCACCATTTATGCCATCAGCACCTGGTTCAGCACACTTGATTGGAAATCCTGGGAAGGCGACCCCAGGCGTCTGGCAATCGAATCCCGGATTGAGTCCCTGCTGACCGATTCCCCCAGGCTGACGGTTGCAAGCGCCTTTTAGCTGTTAATACTAGCCGATATTTTTCATCAGGTTGGCCATTTCAATGGCGCTGGAGGCGGCTTTGAAGCCCTGGTTCCCTTCTTTAGTCCCCGCCCGCTCAATCGCCTGTTCCAGTGTTTCGGCGGTAACCATGCCGTAGATAACCGGCAGACCAGTCTCCAGTCCCACCATAGCAATCCCCTTGGTAACCTCGGCGGAGATATACTCAAAGTGAGGCGTCCCCCCCCTGATCACCGCCCCCAGGCAGATAACGGCGTCATAGCGCTTGGTCTTGGCCAGTTTGCTGGCCACCAGGGGGATTTCAAAGGAGCCCGGCACCCAGGCGACATCGATGTCACCCGGCTCAACGCCGTGGCGGATAAGGGCGTCCTCGGCCCCTTCCATCAGTTTCTTGGTGATAAAATCGTTGAAACGGGAGACAACCAGCCCGAACTTCAGCCCCTTCCCCACTAACATACCTTCAATAGGCTTGCTCATCGCTTTCTCCTTATCTTAAGTTTAGTTATCGGAAGTATCCGGTATTTCCAATCGGTGGCCCATCTTTTTCTGTTTGGTCACCAGGTAACGGCGGTTATAGGGGTTGGGGGCGATGATAATAGGCACTTTCTCCACTACCTCCAGCCCGTAGCCCTCCAGGCCGATTACCTTCTTGGGGTTGTTGGTCAGCAGCCGTATCTTGTGCAGGCCCAGGTCAACCAGAATCTGGGCGCCGATGCCGTAGTCCCGCAGGTCGGAGGGGAAGCCCAGGGAGAGGTTAGCCTCCACCGTATCCAGCCCCTCATCCTGGAGGGCGTAGGCGCGAATCTTATTATGGAAGCCGATGCCCCGCCCCTCCTGCCTCATATAGAGGAAGACGCCCCGCCCCTCTTTGGCGATGTTCTCCATAGCCAGGCCAATCTGGTCGCCGCAGTCACAGCGCAGGCTGCCGAAGACATCGCCGGTAAGGCACTCACTGTGCACCCGCACC
>JABMRW010000127.1 GCA_013202445.1 Deltaproteobacteria bacterium
AGAGGGGGCTTCGCCCCCTCAAACTCCCCCCTGCGCTTTTCCCCAGTCCCCACCAAGTAGCTATTGACAATTCCAATAAAATTTGTTATTCCTTATGCAGAATCACGACGAAAAGCACCCTGCGAGGTTCCGTCCTCACAGGGGGTTTTTCTTTTTAAATCCAACCCTACCTCTTACTTAAGCAGCCCCACCACCCTGTCCAGTATCTTATCGGCCACCTCTCTCTTACTCATCAGGGGCAGGCTTTCGTCTTTACCCTGTTTACCTATCAGGGTCACTTTGTTGGTATCGACGCCAAAGCCGCTTTTCTTATCGGTAATATCGTTGGCGACGATGAGGTCGAGGTTTTTCTTGACCAGCTTCTTTTTAGCGTTGGCGATTATATTATCGCTCTCGGCGGCAAAACCAACCCTCAAAAATTTGCCCTTGACCTCCCCCAGTATGTCCGGCGTCCTCACCAGCTTCAGGGTCAGGCCGGGTCTTGCTTTCTTAATCTTGGACCTGGACACAGTCCTGGGCTTGTAGTCGGCCACCGCCGCCGCCATGAGCAGGGCGTCAGCCTTGGCCACCGCCCTGTCCACCGCCTGCTTCATCTGGGCGGCTGTCTCCACTGGTACAACCGTAATGCCCTCCGGCTGAGGGAGTGAAGAAGCGGTAATCAGGGTTACTTTAGCCCCCCTATCCCGTGCCGCTTCGGCCAGGGCGTAGCCCATCTTGCCCGAGGAGGGGTTGCCGATATAGCGCACCGGGTCAATGCGCTCACGTGTGCCGCCGGCGGTAACCACCAGGCGCTTACCGGCCAGGTCAGCGCTGCCGCCCAGCGCCCCCTCGATAGCGGCCATAATTTTATCCAGCTCGGCCAGCCGTCCCTTACCCTTCGCCCCCGAAGCCAGACGGCCGTATTCAGGGTCAACAATAATAAAGCCCCTGGCTTTAAGCCTGGCCAGGTTCTCCTGAGTTACAGGGTTTTCAAACATATTAACATTCATAGCCGGGGCGACGATAACGGGGGCTTTAGTCGCCAGCACGGTTAGGCTGACCATATCGTCGGCGAGGCCGGCGGCCATCTTGGCAATAATATTCGCCGTAGCCGGGGCAATAACCACCACATCGGCGGCTTCGGCTAGAGCCACATGCTCAATGCTCCATTCCAGGGTCGGCTCAAACATATCGGCTACGACTGGCCTGCCGGTAACACCGCGCAGGGTGAGCGGCGTGATAAATTCGGTCGCCGACCCGGTCATAACCACCTCGACCTTGGCCCCGGCCTGGGTCAGCTTGCTGGCGAGCTCAGCCGCTTTATAGGCAGCGATGCTTCCGGTAATACCTAATATAACCGTTTTATTGGTTAGCATTTTTGTCCCCTTATCAGCATTTTTCCAACCCCTCCCCGTTTTTTTATCTTTTCCCACCCGCCACCCTTATGGTAGGGCTAAAGCCCTTTTTGCCCCACACCACTGTTAAAAAGTTCTCTCCCCCTTTGTCAAAGGGGGACTAAGAGGGATTTTCCCCTTATTAGTCCTTATTCATCTCGTAGATAAGCCTCAGCCCAATCAGGGTCAGGTCAGGGTTAACCACATCGATTACCTTTGTTTCTTTAGCGATTAGCCCGGCGTAGCCGCCGGTAGCCACAACTTTAGCCTTTACCCCCAGCTCCTTCCGGATGCGGGCCAGCATCCCCTCAACCAGGGAGGCGTAACCGTAGATAATCCCCGACTGTATGGCCGCCACCGTGTTGCTGCCGATGACGTGCTTGGGAGGGGCCAGCTCCACACGGGGCAGCTGCGCCGTCCGGGTGAACAGCGCCTCGGCCGCGGTGGCTATGCCGGTAGCGATAATACCGCCGATGTAGTCTCCCTCTTTGGAGATAATACCAAAGGTGGTGGCGGTGCCCAGGTCGATAACGATTACCGGCCCGCCGTAAAGGTGATGAGCAGCGGCGGCATCGGCGATGCGGTCGGCGCCCACCTCCCTGGGGTTATCCATCCGGATGCGCACGCCGCTCTTAACCCCCGTCCCCACCACCATCGGCTCGATATTGAAATAGCGCTTAAAAAGCTCCTCAAAGGTCGATATCAGCGGCGGGACCACGCTGCACAGGGCCACCGCCTTAATATCGGTGGTATCCAGGCCCTGCTGGCGCAGCAGGTTAAACAGCAGGGCGGCGTATTCATCCGACATACGGTGAACGCCTGTAGCCATATGCCAGGTAGCGCGGAGCTTCTCGCCGTCAAAGACACCAAGGGTGGTGCTGGTATTACCGATATCAACCGCTAATAACATGGCGCTTTAAGTTTCCTTTATATTTCCTTTAAATTTTTAATAACCACCGGCAGTTCCGGCAGAAGGTCGCTGGCAATCATGCCGGCATCGCCCAGCCTGTTCCTGACCAGCTCACCGGCCTCCCCGTGGAGATACACCCCAACGGCGGCCGCCTCAAAAAGCGGCAGCCCCTGTGCCGCCAGCCCGGCGATAGCTCCGGTCAAGACATCCCCGCTCCCCGCCGAAGCCAGCCCGGGATTGGCCACGGGGCTGATTACGCTTCTACCCTCCGGCGAGGCGATAACGGTATAGGCCCCTTTAAGGACGACGGTCTTATTCCATTCCGCCGCCCACTTCTTAGCCACCTCCAAACGGTCGGCCTGTATCTCGGCTACCGCCATTCCGGTCAGCCGGGCCATCTCTCCGGAGTGCGGGGTAAGTATAGCATCGGTGGTCAGCTGTTGCCACCACCGGGGAGTATCAGCCAGGGTGTTCAGGGCATCGGCATCAAGGACTAAAACCGGCAATTCCCGCCGCTGCCTTGGGATAAGGATAGACCGCACCAGCTTTACCACCGCCTGGCTCTGCCCCAGCCCACAGCCCAGGAGCAGGACATTATAACTCTCAAACTGCTGGGATATCAACCGGACCGCTTCCGGGGAAACGGCGCCGGGACGGGATTCAGGCAGGGGTAGATAGGTCACCTCGGTCAGCTTTGAAGCCAGGATTGACTGTAGAGTGGGGGTTGCCGCCAGCGTAACCAGCCCCGCCCCCACCCGTATAGCCCCGCTGCAGGCCAGGTAGGCGGCGCCTATATACTTCATCGAGCCGGCCACCACCAGCACCCGTCCAAAGCTGCCTTTGTTGGCCTGCAGGGGACGCTCGGGCAGAACCGGGCGGACCCACTCGCCGGTGAGATATTCGGAGGTCGCTTCCTCGGCCATATTTTCGGGCATACCAATATCAGCCACGGTTATCTTACCTACCCTTTCCGCCCCAGGGAAATTGAACAGGCCCGGCTTGGGACAGCCCAGGGTTATGGTGTAATCGGCATAGAGTGTCGCCGGGTCAACCGCCCCGCTGTCAGCGTTAATCCCCGAGGGCAAATCCAGCGCGATAATGCGCCGGCGCGGACGTTTCTTCTTAGCCTTATTCACCCTGTCCAGTATCGACAGAATATTACCGCTAAAAGGTCGGGCGGTGCCGGTGCCGAACAGGGCGTCGATAACGGCATCAGCTGAAGCCAAGGCCTCGTTAAACTGGCTTAACCCCTCGTCTTTAGCCGCCTCCACACAGCCGATGTCCCGCTCCCGGACCAGCTTCAGGTTGGGGTCATCGTCCCCCCTCCGCCCCAGCAGGTAGACGGTAACCCTGGCCCCCCAGTCATGCAGGTGGCGGGCGGCCACCAGCCCATCGCCGCCGTTATTACCCGGCCCCACCAGAAACAGGATGTGCCGCCGGTCGGTACCGCCCAGGATGCGCTCCACCTCCCCGGCCACCGCCTTGCCCGCGTTCTCCATGAGTTTATCGCTGGGCAGACCAATCCCGGCGCAGCGTTCCTCCAGCTGGCGTATCTGGCTCGCCGTCAGAATCTTCAAATCCTAAAACCCCCGGCAGTTATCTTATCCAGACCGGCTTTCTCTTCTCCATGAAAGCGGTCAGCCCCTCCACGCTGTTCTCCCCGGCCATCACCAGGGTAGCGTCGACCCCGGTGACATCCATGGCCTGACGAAATTCAAGGTCAAAATTACGATAAAGCGCCTGCCGTGCCTGGGTCAGGGCCAGCCCGCTGTTAGCCGTGAACCTCCTGATAAACTCATCAACCGCCTCCTCCAGCTCACCGGCGGGCACGGCTTTATTTATCAGGCCAATCCTCTCCGCCTCTTTGGCGTCGATGCTATCGCCGGAGAGGATAAGCTCAAAAGCTTTCCGCCTGCCCAGGATTCTGGGGAAGAGCACCGAGGCCGGAGGCGGATATACCCCCAGCTTAATCTCAGGCTGTCCCAGCTTCGCCTCCTCCGAGGCAACTGCCATGTCACAGCCGGCCACTATCTCACAGCCGCCGCCCAGGGCAACCCCGTTGACTATGGCGATGGTAGGCTTATCCACCTCGACTAATGAGATAAACAGTCTGTTAAACACCTCGACCATCCGGGCCAGCTTACCGCCCAGGTGGTCGCCGACGGCCACGCCGGCGGAAAAGGCTTTCTGACCGGCTCCGGTGATGGCCACTACCTTTACCTCGTCATCCGTCCTCAAGTCGGCCAGCGCCTGGCTCATCTCCTCCAGGGTATCAATATCCAGGATATTTAGCGGCGGCCGGTTAATGGTAATCCTGGCCACCCCTTCCTTCTTCTCTACCAGTATATTCTTATAAGTCATGGCTCTCCCCCTCTATACATAGTTTCAATTTGAAGTGTAGCAATATCCTTTAATATGGTCAAGGGTAGGTTGGGAAACCTATCCCCCTTACCCCCTTCCCTCATCAAGAAGGGAAGGGGGAACACAGGTAAGAGAGGGGGCTTCGCCCCTCTTAGACTCCCTTTTCCCCCCACCCCCATAAGAATAAATTGATAGAAGTATCACTTCTTTAGGGCGGGAGGGTGGGAAGTAAAACCCACTCTAAAAAACGG
>JABMRW010000128.1 GCA_013202445.1 Deltaproteobacteria bacterium
GGGGAGGGATTAGGTCAGCTTTTAGCGTACGTTCTTATTTCCCACCCTCCCGCCCTACAGAAGTGGTACTTCTATCAATTTCTTTTTTTTGGGGGGCAATAAAAAGCACAAAAAAATTTGGGGGAACAATTCAGGCGTGGGTGAGCGTGGTATTTGTTTTTAGTGTTATGTTAAGCAGAAGCTAAGGGAGTGCTTACAAGGGGGCTTTTAGCCCGCTTTCAATAAGGGCGGCGGGCGGGAATAGATATAAAACGGGGGGGGAAGAAAAATGCGCCAAAAACCCTTGGGTAATGCTGCATTAAGAGGTATAATTATATAAAACATGGAAAAGAAAAGAAGTTCAGACTCTAAGAATATCCCACCCTCACCCAATGGTTTAGATGAAGAGCTAAAGTCTGTGTGGGAGGTGTGGCCTGAATGGCGTTTGGCTTTCCTAAATCGATATTCAAAACTCAAAAAGACTCTTTCCTTAAACTTTTTAAAAGTGAACGGGGTTGCCATCTCCGCTGTAATTATAGTAACATTGCTGCTTCACTACATTTTCCCAGATTTTTCAATTACCAAGGAGTCACTTTCCACGCTAGCAATTGGGATTTTAACTGCCAGTGCTGCCATCCTGACTATCATCGTAGCCTTTTTAACATTCTGGTTTGGTAGTGCCAGTAATAGTATGCAAAAAACGCGAGATATGATTAGAAATGAACTTCGCAGTTTAGACAGTATTAAGCGAGATATCGAGCCATATACTGCAGGACCAAAAGAAGGCCTCAACAAAGCCTTAGCAGAACAAGTACAAAAGCTTGCACAAGAGTCAGAAATTTTCCTCAATTCCCTCAAAACAATTACTGGAAGATTTTTTAGGGCTGCCCAAGGTACTTACTACGATGGTGTAGGCTTAACTGAGCTTGATATTGCAGTTAACGTAACTGGAGGCGAATGGTTTAGCGCATATTTATCAGTGTTTAAAGAACATAGCGACCACGATTTCGCAAAAAAAACATGGACAAACGCTATGGATATTTCACACCGAATTACCGAACTCAATGAGGAGGTAAGGCGCGCTAGTGATCAGGTCATGCAAATTGTCTATTTCATGCCCACACTAATTTCAGTACTCTTCATATTTATTTTTTCTTTAGTAACTACGTTCATGTCTAGCACAAATGCCTTGCAACCTTTAGTCGGTCTAATCTTTGGTTTCATTCTGGTCACACTACTACCAACTCATTTAGTGATTACTGTCCGTTTTCTATGGGGCATAGTATTATCTAAACATGCTGCCTACGAAACTAATCGCCTATTAGATATAGAGTGTAGTAAAAACATCGAACAAAGACATCCTATAGATTATACAGGTGCTTTGGAAAAGTATGCAGAGAGAATCACCCGTGCTTCCCAGAAAAGAGAGGAGACTACCAGTTCTGAAAACAGCTAATTAATTATTTAAACCACTTCTCAAAAGGACACTAGTTCCTTTATTTATCCCCTCAAATACTCATCAATTGAAGCGGCCGCTCTCTTGCCCGCCCCCATAGCGCTAATCACCGTAGTCGAGCCGGTAACGATATCACCGCCCGCCCAGACCTTATCCTTGACCGTCTTGCCCGTCTCCTCGTCGGCGACCACCGTGCCGTACTTGGTGGTCTCCAGGCCGACCGTAGTCGAGGCGATGAGGGGGTTGGGGCGGGTGCCCAGAGCCACTATGACCTCGTCCACGTCAATAACGAACTCGCTGCCCTTTTTGACCACCGGGCGGCGGCGGCCGCTGTCATCGGGTTCGCCCAGCTCCATCTCATAGCATTCGGCGCCGACCACCCAGTTCTGCTCATTACCCAGAAACTGCTTGGGGTTGGTTAAAAGCTTGAACTGGATGCCCTCCTCCTGTGCGTTTTCAACCTCTTCACGGCGGGCGGGCAGCTCAACCTCGGAGCGGCGGTAGATAATATAGACATCGTCGGCGCCGAGCCTTAAAGCGCAGCGGGCCGAGTCCATAGCCACGTTGCCGCCGCCGACCACGGCCACCTTCTTGCCCACCTTGACCGGAGTATCGTACTCGGGGAATTTATAAGCCTTCATCAAATTAACGCGGGTCAGAAATTCATTGGCCGAATATATCCCGTTAAGGTTCTCGCCGTTAATGTTCAGGAACATGGGCAGTCCGGCGCCGGTGCCCAGGAAAACGGCGTCGTAGCCGTTAGCCAGTATCTCGTCCAGCGTGGCTAATTTACCCACCACCGAGTCCAGCTCAATCCTGGCCCCCAGCGAGGCGACGAATTCGACCTCGGCCTGGACAATCTCTTTGGGCAGCCTGAACTCGGGGATGCCGTACATCAGCACGCCGCCGGCGACGTGCAGCGCCTCGAAGATGGTGACGCCGTGCCCCAGCCTGGCTAAATCAGCCGCCGCCGTCAGTCCCGCCGGGCCAGAGCCGACCACGGCCACCTTTTTGCCGCTGGGCCTGGGCCTGGCCGGTGGTGACGAAGCTGCCTGCGGTACATTGCCCCTCTCCCAGTCGGCGACAAACCTTTCCAGGCGGCCGATGGCGATGGGGGCCTCTTTTTTAGCTAAAGTACAGGTTTCCTCGCACTGGGACTCCTGGGGACAGACCCGCCCGCAGATGCCGGGCAGGGCG
Organism: Deltaproteobacteria bacterium; assembly: GCA_013202445.1. GTDB lineage: Bacteria > Chloroflexota > Dehalococcoidia > Dehalococcoidales > BS750m-G39 > JABMRW01. Next base: position 2,633 of record JABMRW010000128.1, read on the forward strand.
TTCTTGCTCTTTAGTATCCTCACCGCTTCCGGCATATCGCCGTCGCGGATGGCCTGGATAAAATCGGGGATATCCACCTCCACCGGGCAGCCGGCGACACAGTTGCGCTTCTTGCACTGGATACAGCGGCCGGCCTCTTCCTGAGCCTGCTCCGGGCTGTAACCCAGCGCCACCTCGTTGAAATTCTTGCCCCTCTTCCTGGGGTCCTGGCGGGGCATCTCTACTCTATTAAGATTCAGTTTTGCCATTTACTCACCTCTCTAAGCGGCGTGGCTTTTCCGCCACTCCTCGTAAGCGCACTTCTCTTCGTCGATATAGATACGCTGGCGGGCTGCCAGCAGTTCCCAGTCTACCTTATGCCCGTCAAAATCGGGGCCGTCAACACAGGCGAATTTAGTTTCGCCGTCCACCGACACCCGGCAACAGCCGCACATTCCGGTGCCGTCGACCATTATCGGGTTGAGGCTGACGATGGTCTTGACCCCGAAGGGGGCGGTGGTCAGGGAGCAGAATTTCATCATCACCACCGGTCCGATGGCGACGACTCGGTCGATTTTATCCCCGGACTCTAAAAGCTCCTTCAGCGGCCCGGTGACCACACCCTTGCGCCCATAGGAGCCGTCATCGGTGGTCACTATCAACCGGTCACTGACGCCTTTAAGCACGTCCTCCCAGAAGAGCAAATCCTGGCTGCGCGCCCCCAGAATGGTGATAATCTTATTACCGGCGTCTTTAAGGGCGCGGGCGACGGGGGCTACCGGCGCCGCCCCTACCCCACCGGCGACACAGACCACCGTACCGTAGTTATCGATTTCCGCCGGCACGCCTAAGGGCCCGACGAAGTCGGCGATGGCGTCACCTTTTTCAAGCAGCGCCAGCCGGGCGGTGGTGGCCCCCACCTCCATAAAGACAATAGTTACCGTGCCCTCGTCTTTATCCCAGTCGGCGATGGTCAGCGGGATGCGCTCGCCCCTTTCATCAATCCTGACCACGACGAACTGCCCCGCCTGAGCCTTGGCGGCCACCGCCGGCGCCGCCATCTTGAAGAGGTGAATGCCGGGCACCAGGTCTTCTCTCTCTAATATCTTATACAACCGCCGACCTCCTTAATCTCATATCGCTAACCGCAAGACATGAAAAAGCTACCTCCAGAATCAACCCTCACAGAGATAGCCCTGTGTCTCTACCTGATAATAGCTCATTTACACTCTAGTCCATGGCAATAGAATATCACCAAAAAGGGCATAATTCAAGCCGTTTTGCCTGGTTTAGCCATTGCCTAATTATCTTTTAGGGTATATTATAGTAATCACCGCAATAACAAAGAGGTGATAAGTATGGTCGCGGAACTGGTTCATATCGGATTCGGCAACATAGTAGCCATGAATCGGGTTGTTGCTATAGCTTCACCAAACTCAGCCCCTACCAAGCGCGCCATCCAGGAAGGCAAAACCAAGGGACTGCTAATTGACATGACCAGTGGCCGGAGGACCAAGGCCGTTATCGTCTTAGATAGCGGGCATATTATCCAGGCTGCCCTGGCGCCGGAGACCATTGCCGGCAGATTGCAGGCCATCCGGGGCAGCTCACTGCTGAAACCGGAGCCAGGCGATGAAAAAGTCGAGCCCTGAGGGCGATTCCCCGGGCGGACCACGCTCAAGTCCGCTAGTTATAGTCCTTTCCGGACCTTCGGGAACGGGCAAGGACGCCATCTTAAGCCAGCTGAAAAAGTCCGGCTACCCCGCCGAGTTTGTCACCACGGTAACCACCCGCCCCAAACGAGCCCAGGAGAAAGACGGCGTGGACTACCACTTTATCTCCGACGAGCGTTTCCAGGAGATTTTAAAGCGTAATCAGTTCCTGGAGTGCGCTGAAGTGTACGGCAACCGCTACGGCGTGCCCAAAGAGCCTGTGAGGGAGGCGCTGGAGGGGGGCAAGAACGTCATACTCAAGGTTGACTGTCAGGGGGCGGCTACCATCAAGAAACTGCTGCCCCAGGCGGTGTTTATCTTTATCGTGCCGCCTTCCATGGAAGAGCTTGCCCAAAGGCTGAGGGGACGGCGGACGGAATCGGACTTTGACTGTGACCTGCGCCTGAAAACCGCCCAGGAAGAGATGAAGCAGCTGCCCCTGTTTGACTACGTGGTGGTGAGCCGGCAGGGTAAGATTGATTTAGCGGTACTGGCCATCGAGGCTATTATTATCGCCGAAAAGCACCGGGTAAACCCCCGGGAAATCTGCCTGCCCCCCGATTAGAGTGCCATCCCCAGCAGCCAGGCAAAGAGGTAACCCAGGCCAGCGCAGATGGGGAAGGTAAGTACCCAGGCAATCACTATATTGCCGGCTACCCCCCAGCGCACCGCCGAGAAGCGTTTGGTAGCCCCTACTCCCATAATGGCCGTGCCGGCGCAGTGGGTGGTGCTCACCGGAATACCCAGATACGAGGCTCCCTCAATAACCGCCGCCGCCGAGAGATTGGCGGCAAAGCCGTGAACCGGCTGCAGGGCGGTGACCTTGAATCCTATCGTCCTGATGACCCGCCAGCCGCCAAAAGCCATCCCTGTGCTTATGGATAGGGCCGACAGGGCGATTACCCACCAGGGGATACCGTCCCACAGGCTGCTTTGACCGGTGTAAATCACCAGCGCCATGGTCATAACGCCGATGGGCATCTGGCCGTCATTCTTGCCGTGGCTGTAGGCCAGAAAGGCGGCGGTAAACCACTGCAGGCGGCTGAAAATAACCCTCATCCGGGCGGGAGCGCTCTGCCGGAAGACCCAGAACAGAATGACCATGAGGACAAAGCCGCCGATAAAGCCGAGGACGGGAGCCGCCACCACCGACGACAGTACCCGCTGCATGACATTCCACTGTATGGCACCGATACCCACCGTGGCGGCGCCGGCGGCGGCCAGCCCGGTAATGAAGCTGTGGGTGACGCTTACCGGCAGGCCCAGGTAGGTGGCTACACCCCCCCAGACGATAACCGCCGCCAGTGCGGCAATCACCGTCAGGTAGGAAATAGCCTCGGGGACCAGAATCCCTTTACCGATGGTGCGGGCCACCTCCAGACCGGTGGCGGCGCCGGCAAAATTAAAGATGGCCGCCAGTACTACCGCATTGCGGGGGGAAAGGGCCCGGGAGCCGACCGAAGCACCGATGGCATTGGCGGCATCGTTAAAGCCGTTGACCAGAGCGAAGCCAACGGCAAAGACGATAATAACGATAAGAAGCAACAGGGAGGAATCAGGCATGCTTGATGGCTACCCCTTCAAGGACATCAGCTACATCCTCGCACCTATCGGTGGCGCTCTCCATATGGGCGTAAATCTCGCGCCACTTGATAATATGGGCCATATCGGTGGAATCATCAAAAAGCTCGGCGATGGCCGAGCGGTAGACCCTGTCGGCCAGATTCTCCAGCCGGTTAATCTCCACGCACCGTTTGAGCACCGAGCTTAAGATGATACGCTTTTTTAGCTGGGGCAGAACCTTTTCCACCTCTTCCGTCGCCTGCAGGATAATATCAGCCAGCTCCTTGGCCCTCTCGCCGGGGCGTTCTACCTTGTAAAGCAGCATGGCGTCCGCCGCCGAATGAATAAAGTCGGTGACATCATCCAGGGAGTGGGCCATATCGACTATGTCCTCCCGGTCAAAGGGGGTGACGAAGGTGCGGTTCAGGCGCGACATAATCTCGTGGGTGATGGTGTCCCCCTTATGCTCAAGCTCGGTGATTTCGGCTACCTTTCCCTCGACGTGCTCCCAGCTGGCAATCATCTCTTTAAGGCTGTGAGCCGCCTTGACCATGTTTTCGGCGCTTGCCTGAAAAAGGTCAAAGAACTTCTCCTCACGGGGGATAAAGGGGAACTTCACTGTCTAATCCTCCTCTGCCCAAAGCAGGCATACCGGGACAACGGTGGGGGGGAAACCGGGGGGTGAGAAAAGGGAAACTCTAACATTTCGCTGTCACTTTGAGTTTAGTGGAGGGACAGGCGAATGTCAAGCCAGAGACCAGTTGACATCCAGGCTTTAGAGGCATAAAATGCTCAGATTGTGGGCTATAATGGCAAAATCCGGTGAAAGATGACAGATAGCTACCAGCCTAAACCGGGCGACAGGGTCGTCCGTCCCCGGCGAATCCGGCGCCCCCGCTTACGCCGTGTGCTGGGGATTCCTGCCCTTTTCAGCACCGGATACGGCAATGTCGGCTCATCTATCTATTACGCTTTAGGCATCGTCGCCCTGGTGGCCATGGGCGCTACCCCGGTGGTACTGGGCATCGCCGGCATCCTGTTTATCTTTACCGCCCTTACCTACGCCGAGGGCACCGCCATGCTGCCCGAAGCCGGCGGCTCGGCCAGCTTTGCCCGGCACGGCTTTAACGACATGGCCGGATTTACCGCCGGGTGGGCATTGATGCTGAGCTATATCGTTACTATCTCTATATCGGCTTTTACCATCCCCCCCTACCTGGGTTTCTTCTTTGAGCCGTTAAAGCTATCCCCGGTACTGGGCACGCTGACCTCGATGGGCATCGTCGGCTTTTTGATGGTCATTAATATCATCGGGATAAAGGAGACCTCTATTATTAATATCGGCGCCACCATACTGGATATAACCACCCAGGTGGCGCTGGTGGTTATCGGCTTTATCCTGCTCTTTGATTTCCGGGTAATGTTTAGCCGCATCATCGAGAACTGGCCCACCACCGGCAACCTGATTTTCGGAATCGCCCTGGCCTCGATTGCCTATACCGGCATCGAAACCATGTCCCAGATGGCCGAGGAAACCAAACAGCCGGAGAAAAATGTGCCCCGGGCGCTGATTATGATGATAGTGGCCGTGCTGGTTATCTTCGCCGGTATTTCACTGGTATCGCTATCGGCGATGACGCCGCAGGAGCTTGCCTCCGACTGGGCCCGGGACCCGGTGGCGGGCATCGCCGCCAAGCTGCCCATAGCTTTGCTGGCCGATGTCCTCAAGCCGCTGATTGCCCTGCTGGCGGGCACCATCTTGCTTATCGCCACCAACGCCGGGATTATCGGTATCTCCCGTCTGGCTTTCTCCCTGGGCACTCATAAGCTGCAGCCGGCCATCCTTAGCCGGGTGCACCAGAAATTTAAGACCCCCTATGTTGCCATCATTATCTTCGGCATAATCGCCCTGATTATCCTGACGCCGGGGTTCTTTGCCGCCAACGCCTTTGAGAATATGGGCGCCCTTTACGCCTTCGGATCGCTGCTGGCTTTTATGTTCGCCCACGCTTCTATCCTGAGCCTTAGAATCAGGCAGCCCAATCTGGAGCGCCCCTTTAAGCTGGGCTGGAACTTAAGGATCGGGAAATACGAGCTGCCCATAAGCTCGATTATTGGTCTGGCGGCGACCAGCGCAATATGGATTATCATATTAATCACCCAGCCCTACAGCCGCTGGGTGGGCCTTATCTGGATGATAATTGGCTTTATTGTCTATTACTTCTACCGGCGTAATCAGAACCTACCATTCTTCCATAATGCGAAAAGGCCGGGGTGAGGGGTATTGTGGATTTATTTCCAGAAGGTTATAATACCGATTACTCCGCAGTAAACAGGAATGGAGATTAGCGGGAAAAGATATAATATGGAGTTTAATAAGATACTGGTGCCGGTGACCGGCAGGCCGGTTGACGACGAAACCATGAGGCTGGCCTGCCAGCTGGCCAAGAAGAATAAGGGCAAAATCTGGGCGGTTTGCGTCATCGCGGTAAAGCGTTCCCTGCCGCTGGATGCCGAGATAAAGTCGGAAACGGCCAAGGCCGAGAACATACTGGACCACATCTCCACCGTTGCCGAGGAGGCAGACTACGAGGTGGAGACCGACCTGCTCCAGGCCCGCGAAGTCGGCCCTACTATCGTCGATGAAGCCGTGGAGCGGGAGGTTAACCTGATAATAATGGGGATTTCCTACAAGAGGCGCTTCGGGCAGTTTAGCCTGGGCAACGTGCTGCCCTACGTGCTCAGAAACGCCCCTTGCCAGGTTATACTGTATCACCAATATACCAGTTAGAATTTTAGGATTTAATGTTATGAAAATAGTGATTATGGGCTGCGGGCGGGTGGGCGCCCGGCTGGCGGGACTTTTAGACATCGAGGGGCACGATGTTAACATCGTAGACACCGAAGCCTACAGCTTCCGGCGGCTGCCTGCCGAGTTCGGCGGCAACGCTTTAGTGGGCGACGGCATGGATGAGGATTCGCTAAGGAAAGCCGGAATTGAGGGTGCCGACGCCTTTATCGCCCTGACCCAGGGGGATAACCGCAATGTCATGGGTGCCCAAATCGCCGGGCATATCTTCAAGGTGCCCCGGGTGCTCTGCCGCATATACGACCCGCTGCGCCGTGAGCTGTTTAACTCCCTTGGGATAGAAGCCTTTAGCCCGACCACCATATTCGCCCAGATGCTGAAGGAGAAGCTGGAGACGGAGCCGGAGGAGGCTAAATAATGTATATCATCGTTATCGGCGGGGGTAAGGTGGGTTATTTCCTGGCCAGGGCGCTGCTGGACGAAGGGCACGAGATACTGGTGGTGGAAAAGAGCCCGGCCAGAACCGAATTCATCAGCAACGAGCTGGGCAGCGTCTGCGTCCGCGGCGACGGCTGCGAGGTATCTACCCTGACCGACGCCGGCACGGGGCGGGCCGAGATGTTCATTGCCGTAACCGGCGAGGACGAGGACAACTTGGTGGCCTGCCAGGTAGCCAAGCATAAATTCAACGTGCCCCGGACGGTAGCCCGCATCAACAACCCAAAGAACGAGGCCATCTTTAAAGAGCTGGGCATCGATGTTACCGTGAGCAGCACCAACATCATCATGGAGAGCATACAGGAAGAGGTGCCCACCCACTCCCTGACCCACCTGCTGGATATCAGGGATAAGGGGCTGGAGATTGTGGAGCTGAAAATCCCGGCCGACGCCAAGACGGTAGGCAAAGAAATAAGAGAGCTTTCACTGCCGCCGGAGAGCCGGCTGTTCCTGATTATCCCCGGGCAGGGTAAGCCCCGCGTGCCTACCGCCAGTACCGTCATTCAGGCCGAAGACCAGATAATAGCCATCACTACACCCGAGTCGGAAGAGGCGCTGAGGACCGCCCTCAGAGGCTCCTGACCCCTTTTGGCTACCCTTTTATAAAAGCCCGCAACTATTTAGCCGTACTAACGACTAATCTCCGGTGCGACCCCAGGGATAGAAAGCCATTAACAGTATGAAGAAGACAGCATCCGTAATCACCGGCATCATCACCTGGTTGAAGGTAACATAGCCCATGATTACTGAATACACCGCGCCGGCTACAGCCAGAATGGCCCACAATATAGCGAACTGCACCCAGTAAATGTTGCGAATAATGTCCCGTGTCCCCGCCACTATGAGATAGACCCCACCGGCAATAAAGGAGACACCTACCATCGCCATAGAATACAGCGCCGGCATACAGGCAGCGGGCAGATCCTCTACAGCTAAACCCATCATGCCCAGCAGCATCCCAGGAGCAAAAATATGCATCACGCCCATCACAGCAGTTAGCGCCCCGAAGATAATCAGGATCACCTTTAGAGCCTTTAACATGGTTCACCTCCTGTAATTAAAGTGGCGCTATTATACCCCCGCCCTTAACATTTGTCTAGACCTTGTTTTCCAGGTGAAGGGAGAGGGAAAATCCCCCTTAATCCCCCTTTATGAAAGGGGGAGACTGATGGTATTTTTTACCCCTACGGGGCGGGGGGACAAGGGGAGACTCCTCCATTTTTAGAGTGCTTTTTAGTTCCCACCTTCCCACCCAATAGAGGTTTTACCTCTCTTAATTCTTTTTTAGCCTCTCCCCCTTTTAGCGGGTGTTATTCTTCCCACCCTCCCACCCTACAGAAGTGATACTTCTATTAATTTCTTCTCAATGGGGGAAGGGTTTAAGAGATTTTAAGAGGCTATGCCTTTTTAGGCGGGTAAGGGTAAATATTCCCTCTCCTCTAGGGGGTGGGGCAAAAAGGGCTGTAGCCCGTTTCCATAAAAGGGTGGCGGGCGGGATAAGATATAAAACGGGGGTGGGGACTATA
>JABMRW010000129.1 GCA_013202445.1 Deltaproteobacteria bacterium
GCACGGCCCGGTGCTGGTCAGCTGCCCCTCCTGCGGCCGGTCTGAGGTTGATATCGTAAAACTGGCCGAAGCAGTAGAAAAAGAGCTGTTAAAGATTACCAGGCCAATCAAAGTGGCGGTGATGGGCTGTATCGTCAACGGCCCCGGCGAAGCTAAAGACGCCGATATCGGCATCGCCTGCGGCAAGGGCAGAGCCGTTTTATTCAAGAAAGGCAAGAAAATCAGGACTATAGAGGAAAAGGATTTTATAAAGGCACTGATGGCGGAGGTGGGGAGGTTGTAACTATGGGAGACGGAACAGAAAAAAATCCCTACACCCGTGAAGATGTTCTCAGACGAATCAGAAAAAACGGCGGTACAGCGGAAGAGCCTGACCTGTCAGGCAAAGTGTTTGAGGAAGGTATTGACCTCACTGGGATATATCTCGCGGGTGTCATTTTAGAAGACGCGTTCCTCGTAAAGGCTAATTTCCAAGGTGTTCTTCTTCCAAAATCGAATCTCCGAGGCGCTTTCCTTGTGGGTGCGAACTTCCGCGGTGCCAGTCTTTGGGGTTCTAATCTTGAAGGTGCCTACCTTTCCCATGCGGAGCTATATGATGCCATGCTAGATGAGATAAAATGGGGACCACAATATATTACAGGTGAGGAATATTCGAGGGATTTCCTTCATGCAAGGGAAGCATATCGATGTCTTAAAAATTATCACCAGCAGGTGGGTATGTATGATATTGCCGGTAGGTTCTTTTACCGCGAGATGGAGATAAAAAGGAAAGCTCAAAGCTGGAAGAAGCCAAATCTAAAACTCTGGAGCTGGATCATAAGACTGCTTTGTGGATATGGCGAGAAACCTGAGAGAGTTGCTATCTCGGCCGCAGTGGTTATATTCGGCTTAGCACTTATTTATTTCGCAATTGGAACAATGACTCCTAATACTTTTCTAAACAGTCTTTACTACAGCGCCGTGTCCTTTACCGCTTTGGGTTATGGTAGCTGGGCACCACAGCCAACTGGCTGGGTAAAAGGGCTTGGAGCATTTGAAGCTTTCCTTGGCGTTTTCATGATGGCACTATTCTTGGTAACCTTTACACGAAAAATGACAAGATAAAAACCCCCAACCCACTAGAATAAACCCGCCCAATATGATTTAATATCGGGGAGTTCTTCGGCCCCCCATAGCCTGAAAAATAAAGGAGGTAAACAAAAATGGAAGACTATCCTATAACCGTTGATGTCCAGTTCCCAGAAAGGCTCTCCCGGCTGACCACCTTCTTCCGGTGTTTTATGATCATACCCCAAGCTATCGTCCTGGCTTTTGTTGAGATAGCCGCCTGTGTCATCCTCTTTATCTCCTGGTGGGCTATCCTGTTCATGGGCAGATATCCCCGATGGGCGTTTGACTTTGTCTCCGGCTATCTGCGCTGGACAGTGAGAGTGAATGGCTATTCCTACTTTTTAACTGACAAATACCCACCATTCAGCATGTCTTAATATGCGCGTATCAAAACTATTCGGTAAGACACAGAAAGAGACGCCCGCCGAGGCGGAAACAGCCAGCCACCGGCTGCTGCTGAGGGCGGGTATGATTCACCAGGTAGCCGCCGGCGTCTACTCCTACCTGCCGCTGGGCTTAAGGGCGCTCAATAAAATAGCCAATATCATCCGCGACGAGATGGACAAAGCCGGCGGGCAGGAGTTGATGATGCCCGTCCTCCAGCCCCTGGAGCTCTGGCAGGAAACGGGCCGGGACAAGGCTTTCGGCAAGGGGCTTTTCACCCTCTCCGACCGCCGGGAGCGCAAGCTGGTGCTGGGCCCCACCCACGAAGAGGTCGTTACCCGGCTGGTCGGCCACAATGTCCAGAGCTACCGCGACCTGCCCCTGATGCTCTATCAAATCCAGTCCAAGTTCCGCGATGAGCCCCGCCCCCGGGGCGGGCTGATACGCGTCCGCGAATTCTCCATGAAAGACCTCTACAGCTTTGACACCGATGAAGAGGGCCTGGACCGGAGCTATAAAAAGATGCTACAGGCGTATAAGAATATCTATACCCGCTGCGGACTGCCCAGCCTTCAGGTTGAAGCCGACAGCGGCGCCATCGGCGGCAAGGACTCCCACGAGTTCATGGTCGTCACCGAGGACGGCGAAGACGAGGTTATCTACTGCGAAAAATGCCACTACGCCGCCAATGTAGAGAAGGCTCAGAGTGTCAAGGGCAAGGTAGAGCAGGGAGAGCCGCTGCCCAGGGAGGAAGTAGCCACGCCGGGCGCCGGCTCTATTGAAGAGGTGGCCGGTTTCTTTAAAATACCCCCGAGCCATACCCTCAAAGCGGTATTCTACATCGCCGACGGCAAGCTGGTCTTCGTCGTCGTCAGGGGGGATATTGAGGTAAACGAGGTCAAGCTAAAGAACGCCCTGGGCTGTACCGACCTCCGTTTCGCCACCGAGGACGAGGTTATCCAGGCCGGTATCGTTGCCGGGGCCGCCTCTCCCATCGGTATAAAGGGTTTTAAAATTATCGCCGATGACTCCATAACCTCCGGGAGCAATTTTGTCGCCGGCGCCAATAAACCGGAAACCCACCTTAAAAACGTCAACTACCCCAGAGACTTTAAAGCCGACCTGGTGACCGATATCGCCCAGGCCCACACTGGTGAGGAGTGCCCCCGCTGCGGCGGCAAGCTGTCATCCACCCGCGGTATTGAGGTGGGGCATGTCTTCAAGCTGGGCACCTTCCTAAGCCAAAAACTGGGCGCCTTTTTCATTGACGCCGAAGGCGCATCACGCCCAATTATCATGGGGTGCTACGGCATCGGCCTCGACCGGCTGCTGGCGGCGGCCATAGAGCTGCACCACGACGATAAAGGCATTACCTGGCCGTTATCTATCGCCCCTTATCATATCTATCTCTGCGCCCTGCATACGGAAGACCCCGATGTAGCCGCCGCCGCCGAGAAGGCCTATAACGATCTGGAGGCGCAGGGCCTGGAGGTGCTTTTTGACGACCGCAACGAATCGCCGGGGGTAAAGTTCAACGACGCCGACCTGCTGGGGATACCCATCCGGGTTACCATCAGCCCCCGGACTCTGGAGAAAAACAGCGCCGAAATCAAAAAGCGCTCGGAGAAAGAAGCCCAGCTGGTGCCGCTTGAAGGCATCACCGAAAAGCTTAAGGAGCTTGTTAGCCAGGGTTTATCCGGGTTGTCTAATCCGGTTTGACGGCATGAACTTTCATGCTCAGAACCGAATTGGCGTACTGCGCCAGCTTCTCCGGCGGTATTTGGGAATCCTTGATTATTGCCGTGGGGCCGTCGGCCATGCTGTCGACGGGATAGAATGTCTCATCAACTATTCTTACCCCTTGAAATCCGGCTTCTTTAACAGTCTCTATATAGTCGTCCTTCATTATAGCTCCGGAAAGGCAGCCGATATACCCCGCGATAGAGTTCTTTATGGACTCCGGAAGCTCCGTCAGGACAACTATATCCGATACCATCAGCCTGCCGCCCGGTTTCAGCACCCTGAATGTTTCTTTAAAAGCCCTGGCTTTGTCGGGCACGAGATTGATAACACAGTTTGAGATGACCACATCAACCGAACTATCAGCCACCGGTAGATTCTCAATCTCTCCAAGCCTGAACTCCACATTCTTGTAGTCACCCTGCCGGGCGTTTTCTCTCGCCTTATCAACCATCTCCGGCGTCATATCCACGCCGATGACTTTGCCCTTCTCACCAACCTTATTAGCCGCCAGAAAACAATCCAGCCCCGCCCCGGAACCGAGGTCGAGGACGGTCTCACCTTCCCTTAAAGAGGCGAGAGCCACCGGGTTGCCGCAGCCGAGACCCAGATTGGCGCCCCCGGGAATGTTTTCAAGCTCTTCGTCAGTGTAGCCAACACTCCTGCTGATGTCCTGGGCTGTATTGGTGCCTCCACAGCACGACTTTGCCGGGCCGCAACAGGAGCTACCCTGTTTGGCAATTTGGGCATAGCCTTCTCTCACTACTTTCTTTATTTCTTCTTTTTCCATTTCCCGTCACACCCCAGGGTTATTTGCTCTTACTCTTATTTTAACATAAAGGGCTTACCGGGGATTAATTTATCAACCTCACCCCCTCGGTCCCCCTCTCCTTGATAGGAGAGGGGGAAGAATATTAAAAAGAGGGGTTACACCCCTCTTGAACTCCCTGTCAGGTTGCCACCCCTTTACCCCACCCCCCAGAGGAGAGTGATTCGCCCCCCATCGGGGTGGTGTCCCCCTTTTCCCCCCAATAATAAAGAAATTGATAGAAGCATCACTTCTGTAGGGCGGGAGGGTGGGAAGCAAAACGACACTTAAAATGGGGAGGGGATGGGTATATAGGCCGCTAAGCGAAACTAGCCCCTCAGCGTAGCCCCCAGCTCTTTGCTCAGCTTATCGATGATTTTCTTCTGGACCTGGTTGGCCGCCTCGTCGGTAAGGGTTTTAGAGGGGGACTGGAAGGTAATCCGGTAAGCCAACGATTTTTTACCCGCCGGCAGTTTCCCGCCGGTATAGAGGTCAAACAGGGCAACCCGGGTCACCAGGGGAAAGCCGGTGATAATATCCGTCACCTGGTGGTGGGTTACTCCCGCATCAACCACCAGGGCAATATCCCTGACCACCGCCGGAAAGCGCGAAATCGGCTGGAACAGTTTATGCTCCATGGTAAAAGGCAAAAGCTCGGTCAGGTTAAGCTCAAAGAGATAGGCCTTCTCGGAAAGGTCAAAGGCTTCGGCTACTTTATGGTGCAGCTCCCCGACCACGCCCAGTTTTTTGCCCCCGACAACTATAGCCGCCTGTTTAGCCGGGTTTAAGCTCTCGTCATCTGCCGGCTTGAAATCGGCTTCCACCCCTAAATGGTTGAGCAACCCCTCGACCACCCCCTTGGCGTCAAAAAAGTCAATCGGTTCATCCCCGCCGTGCCAGGACTCGCCGAATCTGGGGCCGGCCAGCAGACCGCAGAGCATTTCCGGTTCATCGGGCAGGTCATTGGGCCGCCGCACGTATACCCTGCCCAGCTCAAAGAGCCTGATGCCGCCCTCTTCATGCCTCCGGTTTGCCTCCAGCGCCGCCAGCAGGTTAGCCCGCAAACTGGGGCGAAGATACTCCTGCTCAGTACTCATCGGCCTCAGCACACGCAGAGGCTCCGGCTCCAGGGGGTGGGGCTGGGGCAGCAGCTTATTCATCAAATCCAGGCTGGTCAGGGAATAGGTAATTACCTCATAAAAGCCGTAGCCGGCAAGGTCTCGCCTCACCTCCTGCTTAAAACCGATGATAGGCGCCGGGTTCTGCCGGGGCACCTCCCCACCGGGCATGGTCACCGGAATCCGGTCATAGCCGATAACACGGGCGACTTCTTCAATCAAATCCTCGACGAGGCTGATATCGCTCCGCCAGTAGGGTGCAATGGCCTTAACCTCCGAAGCCCATTTCGCCGCCTGGCAGTCAAAGCCCAGGGAAATTAGCGCTGTTTTTATCTGCTCAAGGCTGAATTCAACGCCCAGCAGGCGTTTTAGCTCGCCCTTTGAGAGCAGGATGGGCTCCGGCTCCCGCTTGCCGGGATAGACATCAACTATACCCTTAGCGGCCTTGCCATCGGCTAACTCGATAATCAATTTAGTAGCCCGCCTGAGCGCCGGTATCGTCAACTCGGGGCTGATGCCCCGCTCAAAGCGCATCCGGGCCTCGCTGGTCAAATTTAATCTGCTGCCGGTATGATAAATACTCGCCGGGTTAAAATTAGCCGCTTCCAGCACTATGGCGGTGGTCTGCCCGGTCATCTCGCTGTCAGCCCCACCCATCACCCCAGCCACGGCCACCGCCCGCTCGCTATCGGCAATAACCAGCATATCGGGGGAAAGCGGTCTTTTTGCCCCGTCCAGGGTGACCAGAACCTCACCCTCTTCCGCCCGCCGCACGATAATCTTCTGGCCCTTAACGTGGTTATAGTCAAAGGCGTGTAACGGCTCACCGTATTCCAGCATGACAAAGTTGGTAACATCCACCACGTTATTTATCGGGCGCATGCCGCCCGCCAGAAGCCGCTGCTGCAGCCAGTGGGGTGAGGGGGCTATCTTTACACCGGTAATCAGGCTGGCGCTGTAGCGGGGGCACAGGTCAGGGGCGGTAATATCAATTGAAATCTGCCGCTCTATAGGAGCCCCCGTTTCATCGTAACTAATATCGGGGAGGCGCACCTTTTGTCCGGTCAGGGCGGCGACCTCCCTGGCGATGCCGATTACCGATAGGCAATCGGGGCGGTTGGGAGTTACATCCAGGTCAAAGATAACATCGCCCATAAAATCAGCCAGCGGGGTGCCCACCTGAGCTTCGGCGGCTAAAACCATGATTCCCTGGTGGCTATCGGAGATACCGAGCTCCTTCTCCGAACACACCATGCCAGTGGAGGCCACCCCCCGAATCTTGGCCGGCTCCAGCTTAATTGCCTTGCCGCTGTGCCCGTCTATAAGCCGGGCGCCGACACGGGCAAAGGCAACCTTATCGCCCACCTTGAGATTAGGCGCCCCGCAGACCACAGTCTGCTGCTCGGTACCCAGGTCAACGGTAGGCAGCGTGAGGCGGTCGGCATTGGGGTGAGGGTTAATGGCTAAAATCTGCCCGACAACGACATTCTCCCAGTCGCCGCCGATAACCTCCCACCCCTTGACCTCGGTGCCGGCCATGGTCAATTTATCGGCCAGCTCAGCCGGGGATAAGGCTATATCCACATATTGCTCAAGCCACTTCAGTGAGACCTTCATTCTTTTGCCTTTAGAACTGCCTTAAAAATCTAAGGTCGCTACCGTAGAGCAACCTGATATCATCAATACCGTAGCGGAGCATGGGCAGGCGGTCTATGCCCATGCCGAAGGCAAAGCTGGTATATTCCCTGGGGTCAATGCCACTCCGCTCCAGCACCCGGGGATGGGTCATGCCCGCCCCCAGTACCTCAATCCAGCCGCTGTTACCGCAGAGCCGGCAGCCGGTGCCGCCGCAGACCAGGCACTCAATAGCCATCTCAACGCCCGGCTCAACAAATGGGAAATAGTCACAGCGGAAGCGCACCTTTCTGTCTTCGCCGAAGAAGCGGCGGGCGAACTCGTAAAGCGTCCCCTTCAAATCAGCCATGGTAATGTTTTTATCCACCGCCAGGCCGTCAATCTGATGGAACATGGGGACATGGGTAACATCACTGGCCTCGTAGCGGTAGACCTTGCCCGGCATAACCACCCTTATCGGGGGCGGCATCTGCTCCATAACCCTGGTATCCACGGCAGTGGTGTGGGTGCGCAGCAGCATATTTCTCTGGCCGTTTTCACTCTCGGCATCAACCCAGAGGGTAGCCATACTGTCACGGGCCGGGTGGTGGCGGGTGATGTTTAATGCCTCAAAATTGTAGTAGTCCCACTCTACCTCCGGCCCCTCCACCACCTGAAACCCCATGGAGACAAATATGTCACAGATTTCGGTTACAGTCTGGGTGAGGGGATGCAGACGGCCTGTGGGGAAAGGACGTCCGGGCAGGGTAATATCTATACCCTCCCCCACTGCAGCTATCTTTGCCTGCTTAAGAAGCTGGCTTTTCTGCTCCAGATTCTCCTCCAAGCCGCTTTTAATCTGGTTAGCCAGAGCGCCGACCTGCTTCCTCTCCTCAATGGGTAATTTAGCCAGGCCGCGCAGTATGTTGGTTAGCTGGCTCTTCTTACCCAGGTAGCGGACCCGCCACGCTTCCAGGTCTTTGGCCTGGCTAACGGCTTCCAGCTCCTTGAGGGCGCTTGATTTTAGCTCTTTAAGCTGCTTTAGCATCTTTATATCTTGGGCAGATTATAGGTTATAAGCTAGGGACGGGTCAAGGAAATAGAGAGATTTTTATCAACCTCACCCCCTTAATCCCCCTGCGGAATAGATAATCCAACCCATATTATTCCATTCCTGACTGAATTGTACATTCACCCGGAACAGAAGTAATCTATCGCAGACCTTGCTGAGATTTAGGCTCTGCATTCAATGGAGCGGGCTGATCTGGCAGACTTAAGAAAGCGTTTGACTTTTAATCAGGGTGTCGCATGTTCGAGACCTGCACGGCCCACCAAAACCTAAAAATCAAAGCTAAAATGGCTGGAATTGGCCTCGGTGGAAATGTCAACCTGATTCTTAAAGGAGGCCGAGATGGAAACCAGCAAATTAGCGATTGAGGACTTCATCCAGAGATTCCGGTTATTGTGTCAAACAGAAGGTAAAAGCCCTAAATTTCTTTCTTTATCTTTCCTTCACCCTCTCTGACTATAGTTCTTGCCTCCTCGGGAATAGGAGGAGGAACTGGCTCAGCAGGAATCCTTTTTACCGCGCCAAAGCGAGGGGGACAACTTTGAGAGCAAATTCCACACCCTATGCATTTCTCTTGGTCGATGACGTGGATCTGATTCTTGCCACCTATGATCGCCTCTACAGGGCATTTCCTGAGGCAAAGCATGCAGGCCTGGCACTTATCCGGGTCAATATAGTATGAGATTAGCTTCTTACGGATATAACTTTCAGCTGCTTCAAGATCTAGTTTTAACTGCTCCAGGTCTTTTCCTTCGCCTATCCCAAGGGGTCCTAACTCCTTTAGCTGCTTGGTGAAGTTGGTAACAATTTCGGCAAAACGAATTCCTTCAGAAGCAGACACCCATTCAATCCGCAATCTTTCCGGGTTCAACCCTATCTGTTCCATTAATTTTTTACACCGGTTTGTCATCTTTTCTGCTTCGTAATTCCCTTCCGTGACATAATGGCATTCACCAAGCCAACAACCGCCGATAAGCACTCCGTCTGCTCCTTTTGAGAAAGCCCGGAAAATGAATGCCGGGTCGATTCTGCCGGAGCACATCACCCTTATCACCCTTATATTAGTGGGGTATTGATATCGAGAAACTCCGGCAAGGTCCGCCCCTGCGTAGCAACACCAGTTACATAAAAATCCTAAAATCTTTGGTTCAAACTCGTGTCTCACAACCATTTTTCAGCTCGCTCCTAAAGAGTAACCCCACTTTGTTCATTAGTGGACTTCTACAAGGGCTGGAAACGCCGCGTCAATTTCAGCAAGGATCTGCTCATCAGTATAGTGTTTCGAGGTAATAGCCCCTGTTGGACATTGTGTATTACAGTGACCGCACCCTTTGCAGAGGACGGGAATAACCCTGGCCTTTTTGCCTTGCGGTGTATCATGAAGCTCTATAGCACCGTATTTACAAACTGACTGACACTGACCACACCCTACGCACTCACTCTCATTTACCTCACAAATAGCACCGGAGGCCGTGACTGAATCCTTTGAAAGAATGGTTGCCGCCCGGCCGGCGGCTCCGTAAGCCTGGCTAATCGTTTCCGATATATACTTGGGATAGTGAGCCGTCCCACACAGAAAAATGCCATCTGCAGCAAAATCAACAGGCCTTAATTTTACATGGGCTTCCATGAAGAAACCATCCGGGTTCAAAGGCACCTTGAATAATCGGGATATTTCACTACTTGTTGCTGTAGGAATAACGGCGGCGGCTAAAGCGAGTGAATCGGTATCTATAGCAATCTTCTTGCCTAAAATAGGATCGGTCACGGTAACCCTTAGAATACGCTTGCCACCCTCTTGGGCAGCTTCCACCTGGGGTTTATCATCCGGCTCATAGCGGATGAACTTC
The DNA here is from genome assembly GCA_013202445.1 of Deltaproteobacteria bacterium. Lineage (GTDB taxonomy): Bacteria > Chloroflexota > Dehalococcoidia > Dehalococcoidales > BS750m-G39 > JABMRW01. Next base: position 9,694 of record JABMRW010000129.1, read on the forward strand.
ACCTCTCGGTTCGCCGCTTCCTGGTAATAATCCTCTTTAAACCCATAAGTTCTCATATCTCGATAGATGATATAGATATCCATCTGGGGGTTTATCTCTTTTAGTTTCAAAGCGCATGTTATAGCATTACCACAACATACC
>JABMRW010000130.1 GCA_013202445.1 Deltaproteobacteria bacterium
CAAAGCTGGACAGCTAACTAGCCAAACACCCTCACCCCCTGTATCCCCCTCTCCCTCAAGGGAGAGGGGGAAGGTTTTTTTAAGAAGAGGGGCGTTAGCCCCTCTTAAACACCCTGTCAGGCTAGACCTCCCCTTATCCCCACCCCCAGAAAGGAGAATAAAGTCCACTCCTGAATGGGCTAACGCCTCCCTTCCCCCCCCAAAAAAAAGAGTTGGAGAGGCGAAGGGGTGAGGAAGAGAGTTTTAGAAGCGCAGCTTATAAGGGCGGGAGGGTGGGAAGAAAGAGAACCGTTGAAAAGGGAGGTGAGGCAAAGAGTTGTAGAGAGGCGAAGCCTTTGAGGGCGGGTGGGTGGGAAGCAAAACAACAATAAAAAAGAGAGGAAGAGCAAAGCCCCCAAATTGACACTAATTAACCAGACCGTTAGAATATCACTTAACATTAAATTAAAGAGGCAAAGCTTGCACCAAAAGACTACCCTGGATAACGGACTGCGGGTTATCACCGCCACCATGCCCCATACCCGCTCGGTATCTATCAGCATCTTTATCGGCGCTGGCTCCAGGTACGAGGCCGACAGCCAGGCCGGTGTCTCCCATTTCATCGAGCACCTTATGTTCAAGGGCACGCCCAGGCGCACCACCGCCAGGGATATCTCGGTGGCAATAGAGGGGTTGGGGGGCATCATTAACGCCGGCACCGACAAGGAGCTGACCGTTTACTGGTGCAAGGTGGCTCAACAGCACTTCTCCCTGGCCCTGGACGTGCTGGCCGACATAGTTCTCCACTCCAAATTTGACCCCAGTGACATCGAGAATGAGCGCCGGGTTATCATTGAAGAGATTCACATGGGAAAGGATTCCCCCTCCCAACTGGTTAATATACTCATCGATGAGCTTCTCTGGCCCGACCACCCCCTGGGCAGGGATATAGCCGGAGATAAGGACTCGGTGGCCGGCATCAGCCGGGATATGATGCTCGACTACCTGGCCTGCCAGTATCAACCCGGCAACACCGTGGTCAGTATTGCCGGCGCTCTAAAGCACCGGGAGATGGTAACCGCCGTAAACGGAGCACTGGGCGGCTGGGCTAAACGAGAGCCTCGCCCCGGATATCAGGCATACAAGGAACGTCCCTTTCCCCGGCTTAACGTTGAGAGAAAAGACACCGAGCAAGTTCACCTCTGCCTGGGGCTAAACGGCCTGCCCCTGCTACACCCCCGGCGCTTTGTCCTGGACCTGCTTAATGTAATCCTGGGGGAGGGGATGAGCAGCCGTCTGTTTACCAAGATTCGCGACCGTCTGGGACTGGCCTACAGCATCCACAGCTATACAGACCACTTTCTGGATACCGGCGCCATCACTGTTTATGCCGGCGTGGAGCCGAAAAACCTGCCGGTGGCCATCAAGGCCATACTGGAGCAGCTTTCCCTGCTCAAAGAGCCAGTCCCCGAAGATGAACTGGTTAAAGCCAAGGAACTGGCCAAGGGAAGGTTGCTGCTGCGCATGGAGGACAGCCGCAGTGTGGCCGGGTGGATGGGTGGACAGGAGATTCTCACCGGAAAGGTTCTAAGCGTTGACCAGGTTACGTCAATTCTTGACGCTATTACCGCCGAAGAACTGGGGCAACTGGCCAGGGAGCTGCTGGTGGATAGCCAGCTAAGGCTGGCGGTGGTGGGGCCGGTGGCTGAGGACGAACCATTAGATGAGATGCTAAAATTATAAAAAAATAGCCGTGGTCTTAAAGACCACGGCTATTTCGGTTAGATAACAATGTTTGACTAGTACATACCTTCCATACCACCCATACCACCCGGTGGCATACCCGCCGCCTTATCCTTCTCCGGTAGGTCCGCCACCAGTGCCTCGGTAATCAAGACCATGACGGCGATACTGGCGGCATTCTCCAGGGCTGACCTTACCACCTTGGTCGGGTCAATAATGCCCTTTGCCACCATATCACAAAACTCATCGGCTTCGGCATCGTAGCCAACGCCGGCCTTGCTCTTCTTTACCGCGTCAACTATCACAGAGCCGTCCTTACCGGCATTTTCGGCAATCCAGCGAATCGGCGCCTCTACCGCTTTGCGGATAATGTTCATACCGGTAAGCTCATCGGCGCTGACGCCTGTCTTCTTTAAAGCCGTAGCAGCCCGCAGCAGAGCCACGCCGCCACCTGGCAGAATACCCTCTTCTACCGCCGCCCGGGTGGCCGACAGGGCGTCCTCAACCCGATGCTTCCTCTCTTTAAGCTCAACCTCGGTAGCCGCACCAACCTTGATTACGCCAACACCGCCGACCAGCTTCGCCTGTCTCTCCTGCAGTTTCTCGCGGTCAAAATCGGAGGTGGTTTCCTCTATCTGAGCCTTAATCTGCTTGATTCTGGCTTTAATATCCTCTTCGGAGCCTCTACCCTCAACTATGGTGGTGTTGTCCTTATCCGACGTTACCCGGCGGGCCCGGCCTAAATCTTCCACGGTAACCGAATCCAGCTTGCGCCCGACATCCTCAGAGATTACCTTGCCGCCGGTGAGGATAGCTATATCCTCCAGCATCGCCTTACGCCTATCGCCAAAGCCGGGAGCCTTGATCGCCAGAATATTGAGCGTGCCCCGCAGCTTGTTGACCACCAACGTAGCCAGGGCTTCGCCTTCTATGTCCTCGGCGATAATCAGCAGGTTCTTGGATACCTGCAGTATCTTCTCCAGAGCGGGCAGCAGGTCAGATATTGCCGAGATTTTCTTGTCGGTGATGAGGATATAGGGATCCTCTATCTCCGTCTCCATCTTTTCGGCATTGGTGATGAAATAGGGGCTGATATAACCGCGGTCAAACTGCATACCCTCAACATACTCGGTCTCATACTTTATACCCTTGGACTCCTCAACGGTGATAACCCCATCCAAGCCTACCTTTTCCATTACCTCGGCAATCAGTTCGCCAATTTCCTTATCCTTGGCGGTGATGGTGCCTACCTGCGCAATCTGCTCCTTGCCCTTGACCTCAACCGACACCCGCTTTAGCTCTTCAATAATGGCCTTGGTCGCTTTCTCAATGCCCTTCTTGAGGGCTATGGGCTCAGCCCCCGCCGCCACGTTCTTGAAGCCTTCGGTGATGATGGCGTGAGCCAGGACGGTAGAGGTGGTGGTGCCATCGCCGCAGGCATCGTTGGTCTTGGTGGCCGCTTCCTTGACCAGTTGAGCACCCATGTTCTCAAAGGGGTCGGAAAGCTCAATCTCCTTGGCAATGGTAACCCCGTCATCAATTACCGACGGAGCCCCCCATTTCTTGTCCAGCGCCACACAATGCCCCTTGGGGCCCAGGGTCACCTTAACGGCATCAGCCAGGGTGTCTATCCCCTTCTTTATGGCGTGCCTGACTTCTTCATCAAAAATAATCTGTTTTCCCATAATTCCTCCTTACTTCTTTCCAACCTTCTTGGCTAATATGTCGCTCTCACGCAGTATCATCAGCTCCTCACCGTCAATCTTAACCTCGGTGCCGCCATACTTAACATAGAGCACCACATCGCCAACCGTAACATCCATAGCTATCCGCTTGCCGTCCTCGGACAAACGGCCGGGACCAACTGCCAGTACCTTCCCCTCCTGGGGTTTCTCCTTGACAGTATCGGGGAGCACAATCCCCCCCTTGGTCACCTCTTCCCTCTCAATGGGCTTAACCACTATGCGATCGCCCAACGGTTGTAGTTTAACCGCCATTCTAATCCTCCTTCCTCAAGTTCAATTGCTACTCTCATTTTAGCACTCTCGGGGGGAGAGTGCTAACGCTTAATAATAACCTACCTGAGCCTAAGTATCAACTAAGTCAACAGCCCCTCAGGGTCATTGAAAGATATCTAAAGGAGTTAAATGGTGTAATATGGCCATATATCTTGACTATACACCCTTTTTTAAGTCAGCTTAAGGCTGGGAACTACATCCAAGTCCAGGCTGTCAGCCCTACCCGCCCGCAGGCGGTAGTAGCCGCAGGCGGCAATCATGGCGGCGTTATCGGTGCATAGTACGGGCGGGGGAACCAGCACGGGGAGGGGTGAAAGCTTTATGAGCTGCTCCCGAAGCAGGCCGTTTGACGCCACCCCGCCGGAAAGCAGGACTTTTTTTACCCGCCGCCCCCTGGCGACGGCCACCGTCTTGGTCACCAAAACCTCAATCACCGCAGCTTGAAAGCTGGCGGCGGCATCAGCTACCGATAGCACCTTACCAGCTTCTACCAGTCGCAGCAGTGCTGTCTTAACCCCGCTAAAGCTAAAATCGTGGCTGCCCTTCAGCCAGGCGCGGGGTAAAGGAATAGAAGCCGTACCTTCCTTTGATGCCCGCTCAATAGCCGGGCCGCCGGGATAGCCCAGACCCAGTATCCTGGCGGCTTTATCAAAGGCTTCACCGGCGGCATCATCCCTGGTACGCCCCAAGACCACATAATCACCGTGCCCCTTCATCAACACCAGGTCGCTGTGCCCCCCGGAAACAATAAGGCAGACCACCGGAAAATCAACGCTGTTACCTCCCAGCCAGTTGGCGTAGATGTGAGCCTCCAGGTGGTTGACCCCGATAAGGGGCAAACCCTGAGACAAAGCGATGGCTTTAGCCACGTTCACCCCCACCAGCAGTGAGCCGGCCAGACCCGGCCCCATGGTGACGGCAATGCCGGACAGGTCTTCCCAGCTAACCCCGGCTTCGGTAATTGCCCGCTCTATAACCGGAATAACCGAAAGCAGGTGCTGGCGGGAGGCTACCTCGGGGACAATCCCGCCGTAGCGGGCGTGGATTTCTACCTGAGAGGCAATCTGGTTGGAAAGTATTCGGGTGCCGTCCTCGACCACCGCCGCCGCCGTCTCATCACAGGAGGTCTCGATACCCAGAATTTTCATACCCCGCAATTATAGCATATACTCCACTCGTAAGTGGAATTATAAGATTGCTTTCTACCTAACCCGCTTAGATATTTACTTACCATAACGCAAAAAACAAATCCCAGCCTCCACCCGTGCCTGAATTGTTTCCCCGAATTTTCCGGAGTGGTATTTTGTCGCCCCTCCGGGCATAAAACCAGGGAGGTGCATAGCCCACAGAATTTATTCCTTTGACACACCTACCGACCAATGATATTATGACGAAAAAGGAACTATTCAGGTTTATAGAAGTTTATAGAAACTGATAGTGGGGTGATGCTATATGGATGGCCTTGATACACTGTACGTGGCGCTTCTTTTCGTCTGCCTGCTGCTATCCGCCTTCTTCTCCAGCTCGGAGACCGCCTTTATATCTCTGCAGAAGGTAAGGATTCAGCACCTGATTGATAAAAAGGTGAGAGGAGCAAGACTGGTATCCAGGATGGTGGAGAAACCGGAGAAGCTTCTTTCCACCATACTGCTGGGTAATAACTTCGTTAACACGGCGGCTGCCGCTCTAGGCACCGCCCTGGCCATTAAATTCTGGCCGGAGCACGGCATCCTCATATCTACCATCGTGGTGACCGTCCTTCTATTGATATTCTCTGAGACCACCCCCAAGACAATAGCCACCCGCCATGCCGAGGGTCTAGCATTATTCTTTGCCCGGCCGATAGAGGCGCTCTCCTGGCTGCTTACCCCATTCGTGGTGGCGCTGAGCTGGATTGCCTCGGGCTTCAGCAAAATGCTGGGCGGGGCGCCGGTTTCCCGGTCCCTGGCCAGCGAAGATGAAATCCGAACCATGATATCAATGGGGCATAAAGAGGGGACAGTGGAGGAAGAAGAGGCGGAGATGCTGCACAAGGTGTTTGAGTTCGGTAACCGCCCGGTCAGGGAGGTTATGGTACCGCGCACCGAGGTGATATGGGTAACCAGGGGCACCAAACTGGCCGATTTCCTGGATCTTTACGCCAAAAACCCGCTATCCCGCTTTCCGGTATATGAGCATAACATAGATAATATAGTCGGCATTCTGGCGGTAAAGGATATACTCATGGCCCAAGCCAAGGGGGCATTCAATAATGAGGATACCATTGATGACCTGATTCGTCCGGCTTACTTTACCCCTGAAACCAAGCGGGTCAGCGAGCTCTTTGCCGAGATGAGGGATAAGAACTTCCGGATAACGGTGGTAGTTGATGAGTTCGGCGGCACCGCCGGCATCGTCAGCCTCAGCGGGCTGATGGAGGAAATCGTCGGTCCGGTGGGTGACGAGTTGGCGGCGATAGAAAAGGATTACGAGACTATCAACGAGTACACCTTCCAGGTTGACGGCGGCATGCGGGTTGAGGAAGCCAACGACGAGATGAAACTGAACATACCCGAAGGTGACGACTACGAAACGGTAGCCGGCTTTATCCTTGACCTCCTGGGGCACATACCCAAACAAGGTGAACAGCTAAAGTACAAGAACTTCAAGATCGTTATCACCGAGATGCGGGGAATGAAAATCGAGAATATACGCCTTATCAAGGAAACGCATGCAGAGAATTCGGATTAGGTTCAGCCGGGGAGAAGGCCTAAAATTCATTTCCCACCTGGATATAATGCGCCTGTGGCAGAGAGCTCTGCAACGAGCCGGCATACCGCTGGCCTACACCGAGGGCTTTAGCCCCCACCCCCGTATATCGTTAGCCGCCCCCCTTGCGGTGGGGGTAACCAGCCAGAGCGAGTTTATGGATGTCTTTTGCGACAAGTGGGTCTCCCCGCACTCCTTCACTGCCGCAGTAAGCCAGCAGCTACCGCCCGGCATAGAGATATCGCAGGTACATATGATAGCCCCGACTCTGCCCTCGCTGCAATCCCAGGTAAGCCACGCCGAATATGAGGTTGAAGCGGAAACGGACAAAGACCAGCCGGCCGTAAAGGCGGCGCTGGCCTCTCTGCTATCGCTGGAGCAGCTGCCCTGGCACCACCAGCGGGATACCGGCACCCGCAACTACGACCTGAGGGCCTTGATTGATGACCTGTGGCTAGTTAGCTGGCGCCGTGGTCATTGCACCATCGGCATGAGCCTGCGCTGTGACAGCAGCGGCTCGGGAAGACCGGAACAGGTGGCGGCCGCACTGGACTTTAGCCACCCCACCGCCATCCGCCGCACCAAACTCATCCTGAAAACAAGCTAAGGGATTAACGCATGAAGGTAGCAAGCCAGCCACTATTAGAACAACGTGTTCTTGATTTTACCCGGCAGCACCACCTGTTATCGGCCAACGAGAAGCTGGTGGTGGCGGTATCCGGCGGGGCGGACTCAGTGTGTCTGCTCCATATACTGGTCGGGCTTAAAGAAGAGCTAAAGGTAACGCTGCACCTGGCTCACCTCAACCACCAGCTGCGGGACACTGATTCTGAGGCTGATGCCGACTATGTCTCCGATTTAGCCCGAAAGTTCGGCATTCCCGCCACTATAGAACGGCGGGATGTAAAGGGCTATCAAAAGCAAAAGCGCCTGTCGCTGGAAGAAGCCGCCCGCGAGGTAAGATACCGCTTCCTGACCAAAGTGGCCGGAGCTACAGGCGCCGAGCGGGTGGCGGTGGGGCACACCCGTGACGACCACATCGAAACCATACTGATGCACCTCATCCGGGGAGCCGGCACCAGGGGGATGCGGGGAATGCAGCCGTACACCGAGTGGCCATCAAAAACCGGCGGCCTGGTGGTCATAAGACCCCTGCTGGGGGTAAGTCACCAAGACACGGAGGATTACTGCCGACGGCACCGGTTTGCACCCCGGCTGGACGCTTCCAACCTCTCCCTGTCGCCGCTGAGAAACCGCATCCGCCAGCAGCTCCTGCCTTTGCTCCAGAGCTATAATCCCGGTATTGCCGAAGCCCTCTTGCGGACAGGGCGCATTGCCGGCGATGACATCGACTTTCTGGACAAGGAGACCGCCCGGCTATGGAATAAAATTGCCCGGCAGGAGGGTGAGGCTATTATTCTGGACAAGCCAAAGTTTGACCGGTTGCCCTCAACCTTAAAGCGATACCTGCTCCGAGCCTCGGCGGAGAAGCTGCTGGGCAGCGCCAAGGATATTGAAATGAGGCATATCGAGGAGATGATGGCGGCACTGGGCAAACCGGCGGGTAAGAGGCTCAGCCTGCCCGGCGGCCTGATCTTTGCCACCGGATACGACCAGTATCAACTAACTACGGATATGACCGGCTTATCCCCTTTACCCAGGCTGGAAGGCGAGGCCCAGCTGAATATCCCCGGCCAGACCCGGCTTCCCGGCTGGCGCATAGAGGCGACTATAATAAAACCATCCACAATAAAAGGGAAGCCTGAAGGGGCGGGGTTAATAAAAAACAACTTTACCGCCCACTTTGACCTGGCTAAGACCGGCGATAAGCTGACAGTGCGGTCTCGGCGGCGGGGTGACAGGTTTCAGCCGCTGGGACTGCCTCAGCCCAAGAAGCTGGGGGAGTTTATGATAGACGCCAAGATCCCTCAAGACTGGCGTCAGCATATACCCATCGTCTGCTCACCTGAGCAAATCGTCTGGGTGGTCGGCTGGCGCCTGGACGACAGGGTAAAGGTCAGCCAGAAGACTAAACAGGTTCTGTGTCTGAAGTTTGAGCAGGGCTAGCTTCAGACACGGCTGGCCCTGACGGCTCTCCCCAGCGAAGCCAGAGAGCCGCAGCGGTTACCACCGCCGCTACCACCGCCACCTGAATTTCCAGGGCGACCACGGTAAAATAGCCCGCATACAATAAAACAACGCTGTAGTTCAAGAAGGCGTGCATGACAGCGGCTATCAGGTAGAACTGCCACCCCCAGCCCTTGGCCAGACCCCAGCCAGCCAGCGCCGAAAAGGCTATATGAGCGGCTATGGTAAAGAACCTCTCCCAGAACGGAGCCAGTGCCACCAGCCCACCGCTTTGTACCGCTTCCCAGCCCCAGCCCGAGGCAAAGATGTTATTATGCGCCCACACCGCCTCAAGAAGACCCAGGCCAAGCCCAGCAACAGCCCCGATAGCCAGCCCGAGCTTGGGGTCAATTTTCCTGCCCTTGCGCCACCAGCAGACAACCACCGGCACCAACTTTGCCCCCTCCTGAACCAGGCCAGTGAGGAGTATGCCCGGGATACCTACAAGCAGAATCAAACTCTGGTAGGTATCCATGCCAAGCCGGTCAAATAAAAAGTTACTGGCCACATGCTGGAGGGGAATCTGAACAAAGGCAACCGCCGTCCAGGTAAAAAAGGCGCTGCCGGCCAAAACCGCCCAGGCCCAGGGTTTCTTAAGGATAGGCGTCCAGTAAGGAGCAAACCAGACGGCGCCAAAGGCTAGACCCAGACCAATGCTCAAAATCACCTGGTTCCACAGGATACCGGGGTAGACAAACCCGGATAGGAAGAAGTTGACCGCTACGTCCAGCATAAATCCCTCCTTTAATAATCAGCTTATATTATCCGCTTGAGCCTGGGGTTGGGGGTAATGCCCGGAATTCTGCCCCGCTTGGCTATGGGCTTGCCGTCTATCTCGTGCAGGTCAGCGGTAATATCAAGGGGCTTAGCCCCGGTTATATAACTGCCGACGCCAAAGCCGTCAACCGGCGCCCCCGCCTCAATAAATTGCCCGATTCTATCCACGCTTATGCCGCCGCTGACGAAAATCTTGACGTGTTTAAAGCCGGCCTGGTCCAGCCGGGCCCTGACCTCCCTGACCAGAGCCGGGGTAACCCGGCCCCGCTCCACAGGGGTATCAAGGCGCACGCTATCCAGCTTCCTGCCCAGAGCCTTAGCCACCAGCACCGATTCCTCCGCCTCATCCTTAAAGGTATCAACCAGGGAAACACGAGGGATACTGGCTGGCATATGCTTATCAAAGGCAAGGGTAGCCTTGACCGTATCCCCGATGACTAAAATAAGGGCGTGGGGTATAGTCCCGGAGGGTTCTATGCCCGCCAGCTTAGCCCCGGCCACGCTGGAGCAGCCAGCGCAGCCGCCGACAATAGCCGAGTAATCCATTATCCCTGCTATGGCCGGATAAACATGGCGGGCGCCAAAGCTGACGACAGGTATGCCCCGGGCGGCTTCCACACACTCTCGGGCGGCAGTTGCCCAGCCGCTGCAGTGGGCGAGAATGCCGTCTATCGCCGTCTCATAGAGACCGTAGCTCTGATAGGGGGCGGTGACACGCAACACCACCTCCTTCGGCTTGATATTATCGCCATCAGCCAGAGCCCACACTTCACTATTACCTTTAAGCAAAACCCGGGAGAGCAGGGCCTTGACCTCCTCCATGCCGCAGAGCACCCCGGCCCTGCCGGCAAAGAACTCCATAGTCGCCACCGGGTTAATTCCCTCAATGCGCATTATCTCCACGGTGCGGGCGAAATAGATATCAGCCGTCTCGCCGGAGAGAACAGCCTCGGAGGGTTCAAATTTAGCCGGCTTGGCCCGGCTGGCCACCAGGTTGGTCAACTTAGCCCCCAACACCCCTTCCATGTGCCCCAGGGCAAAGTGGTGCGCCGCTTCGTCGAAGGAGGCGACACAGTCAACCGGTACCTCTACTTCGTAGCCACGGCTCCGGGCATCGGAAACGGTATGGCAGACGCAGATATCGGTGCACACTCCACAGACAATCAGCTTCTCCGGCTTGAGTTTCTTAAGCTTCTCGTCAACGGGAGTATCAAAAAAGGCGCTGAAACGCCTCTTGGGTATTACCTCGCCTTTATACTCAGCCAGCTCGGGGATGACCTCGGTTTCGGCGGTGCCCTCAATACAGTGGGGGGGAAACATGCTGAACTCGTCGTCATCGGGGGCATGATTGTCACAGATAAAAAATATTTTAGAGCCTTTAGCCAGCTCACCATCAAGGAGACGCCGTATGCCGGAGATGATGCGCCGGGCCCTCTCCCCGCAGTACAGGGAGTAGCCCTCCTCCATAAAACCCCTGACCATATCTATCACCAAAACCGCATTAGCCATCGCCTTCCTCACCTCCTGGCCCGGTTACTGCTCCAGAAGCTCCATATATTTGATATAGTCCTTGAGCAGGGACGATGCCCTGGGAATGTCTTTTTTGTTAAGGGCATCAATCGCCTCTTCCAGAACCTGAACCTCTGATTCAATACAAACTTTAACCCCTTCAAGAGAGCCACAACAAGAACGGGGCCCCTCGGCGCGCCACAGCAAGGATGATTGTATCTCCAGCATCTTCTCCAGTTCACCGCGAGACTCGTCAAACCTGGCCGGGTCACCAAGCCTGTCTATGAGATTTTCTACCTGCTGTTTAGAGATTATTAGCACCTTAAACCCCTTAACTTAATGCCTGAAGTGCCTCTCACCGGTAAAGACCATAGCTATATTGTGCTTATCAGCCGCCTTGATTGATTCTTCGTCCCTTATCGAGCCGCCGGGCTGGATAATGGCCGTTGCCCCGGCTTTTGCCGCCGCCTCGACCACATCCGGGAAGGGGAACATGGCGTCCGAAGCCAGAACGCTGCCGGCGACCTTGTCCCCGGCCTTTTCAATAGCTATCTGGGCGCTGATAATGCGGCTGGGCTGTCCGGCGCCCATCCCCATAAGAGTTTTATCCTTAGCCAGCACGATGGCGTTGGACTTTATATGCTTGACCGCCCTCCAGGCAAAGAGCAGGTCTTTGATTTCTTCGGGCGTGGGCTGGCGTTTGGTCACCTTTTTCATGTTAACGCTGGTCTCCGGCACGGAATCCGAGCTCTGAACGAGGAAGCCGCCCTTCACCCGGCGGAAATCGAGGTAACCCGCCGGCGCCCTACCATAGCCGGGCGGTAACTGGGCGACCAGAATGCGTAAGTCCTTCTTGCGCTGTAATAGCTTTAGCGCCTCAGCCTCATATTCCGGGGCGATAACTATCTCGTAGAAGACCGGCTTAATCTCTTGAGCCATAGCCAGCGTAACCGGCCGGTTGGAAGCCACAATGCCGCCGAAGGCGGCTACCGGGTCGCCGCTGAAGGCGCGCCGGTAGGCTTCGGCAATATCGTCATG
>JABMRW010000131.1 GCA_013202445.1 Deltaproteobacteria bacterium
CGACCTTTGGGTTATGAGCCCAACGAGCTTCCACTGCTCCACCCCGCGTCAGCCCATTCAGTATACTTTAGGGCAAATTATATGTCAACCCGCCCCGGTTCTCTAAAGCCCCTCCCCAAAAAACCGGCAGACTCTTTCGGCCACCTCCTCCTCAAACCCCGCCCAGAAGTGGTCGGCACCGCTGATAACCTCAAACTGCTTAGGTTCGGGCATTTCACCGGCCAGCTCCCTTAGCTCCTGTTGGGGTATCACGTCATCGTTCTCCCCGATGATGATAAACTTGGGCTTCTTATATTCCTTGAGCGACTCCCCGCCGTACACCAGCGCTGGCGATACCAGCGCCAGCATCTTCACCCTCTCATCCCGGACGGCAACGGAAGCGGCCACGCCCCCGCCGAAGGAGTATCCGGCCAGCCCGATTTTACTCCGCTTGATGTTCTCCGCCGATGATGCCAGGGCCAGTGCCGCCCTCACATCCTCCCGCTCGGCGATGCCCCCGCCAAACTCTCCCTCACTCTTGCCCACCCCCCGGAAGTTAAAGCGCAGGGCGGCGATATTGCTTAAAGCCAGCGCCTGGCAGATACCAAAGACGATATTACTGGACATGTTCCCCCCGTAGAGGGGGTGGGGGTGGCAGACGATAACCGCCGGGAAAGGCTCTTTAGCTTCGGGGAGATGCCAGACCCCTTCCAGCTTGAGTTCGCCGGAGGGGAAGATGATGTGGACCCGCTTCAAGCCTGCCGCTTCCTCTTGGGCTCTTTGGTCGGGCTGACGCTCTTCAGCCAGGCCCTCATCTGGTCGGTGACCTGCTGCTCGTAGCCCTGGTCGCTGGGGTTGTAGTAGTGCTTGTTTTTGAGGGAGTTGGGCAGGTACTGCTGCTTGACGATGTGCCCCGGGTAGTTATGGGCGTATTTGTAGCCCTTGCCGTAGCCCATCTTGCCCATGAGCGGTGTCACCGGATTGCGCAGGTGCAGCGGCACCGACTCGGCCGGCCCCTTTTTGATTTCCTCCTCTACCTGCTCATAGGCCATGTACAGCGAGTTGCTCTTGGGGGCGGTGGCCAGGTAGACGACGGCCTCGGCCAGGGCCAGCTTGCCCTCGGGCATGCCGATGAAGTGGACGGCCTGCTGGGCGGCGACGGTAATCACCAGCGCCTGCGGGTCGGCCATGCCCACATCCTCCGAGGCGAAGCGCACCAGCCGCCGGGCGAGATACAGCGGGTCCTCTCCGGACTCGAGCATCCTGGCCAGCCAGTAGAGGGAGGCGTTGGGGTCGGAGCCCCGCAGCGACTTGTGCAGGGCGGAGATAAGATTAAAGTGGTGCTCGCCTTCTTTGTCGTAGGGTAGGGCGCGGTGCTGGATGGCGTCCTCGATGGTCGGCAGCGAAATATGTCTTTTGCCCTCCTTGTCGGGCAGCGTGGTCAGGGCGGCTATCTCCAGGGCGTTGAGGGCTACCCGCGCGTCATTGTTGGACATGTTGATGAGGTGGATCGTGGCGTCATCGTCCAGCTCCACGCTCATTTTGCCCAGGCCGTTCAGGTCGTCGCTGAGCGCCCGGTTGACGATGACCCGGATTGCATTCTCGTCGAGCGGTTTCAGGGCGAGCACCTGGCAGCGGGATAGCAGCGCAGAGATGACCTCGAATGACGGGTTTTCGGTGGTGGCGCCGATGAGGGTGATGGTGCCGTCCTCGACGTAGGGCAGGACGGCGTCCTGCTGCGCTTTGTTGAAGCGGTGAATCTCGTCGATGAATAATATGGTTTTCTGCTGGTAGAGCTTGGCGCGGTCTTTGGCCTCCTCGATTATCTGCCGCAGGTCGGCGACGCCGGCGCTGACGGCGCTTACCGGGCTGAAGTGGGCTTCGGTGGCGTTGGCGATAACGAAGGCCAGGGTGGTCTTGCCGCTGCCCGGCGGCCCCCAGAGTATAATAGATGGCACCTTGCCGGCTTCGATGGCCTTTCTTATTACGTGGCCTTTGCCCAGCAGGTGCTCCTGCCCGACGAAGGCGTGTAGCGCGGTCGGGCGCATGCGGGCGGCCAGGGGGGCGTCCCGCCGTTTTTGTTCGTCAAACTGGCGCTCGAACATGTCCATGGCTTTTTTACCCTAATACTTTACCCTAAAAAGTGGATTTTATCCACTCCGCCCATCGGCACTTTATTCTCTTGAAAAGACGAAGAGAATCAGGAGCAGTTGAATAACCCCCACACCGGTAACAACCCACAGTACCGGCCTGACGAAGACATTGGCCGCCGCGCTGCCGGCTAACATCGAGGTCCAGATATATAGAAATGTGATGGCGACCAGTCCCAGAAATTCCAAAATAACCGGTATAAACTCTTCGAGTATCAGGTCGTTGATTATTTTCATTATGAGGGGAATGACCATGAGAATGGCCCCGATGACAATCAGGGCAAAGTTGGTAATGACCGCCCCGATTATGCCGCACACCATGCCGGCTGCTACCAGGATAATCATAAATGCTTGGAGCGTAAGCTTGGATCCGTTCATTTAGCCCCCCTATTTCTCTAATTTTTTAAGGAAACCCTATCCCCTGTGTCCCCTTCCCCTTGGCAAGGGGAAGGGGAAGTATTTTTTTTAGAGAGGGGCTTCGCCCCTCTAAAACTCCCTATTCCCCGCCCCGCTTATTGTATCACGGTTAACTCCCCCCCTTATCCCCCCACCGATGAGAGGCTTAGCCCCTTACTCACACCTCACATAAATCCTGCCATCTTCTAGCTGAACCACCAGATAAATAATACCATGTGTGTCAAAACCTAGGCAAAAGTGGTATAATTTTATAAAGTGAATGGATAATAGCTTTACATTCATAGACCTCTTTGCTGGTATCGGCGGCACGAGAATCGCTTTTGAGTCTGCGGGTTGTCGTTGTATTTTCTCATCAGAATGGGATAAATTTGCCCGATTTACCTATGAAGCAAATTTTGGGGAGGTTCCCAAAGGAGACATAACTAAAATACCTTCAGATGAAATCCCGGAACACGATATACTGGTAGCGGGGTTTCCATGTCAGCCGTTCTCAATCTCAGGGGTCTCGAAAAAACGGTCTCTGGGAAGACCTCATGGTTTTGATGACCCCACCCAAGGCACCTTATTCTTTCAAGTTAAGAGAATACTGGATGACAAGAGACCCAGAGCTTTTCTATTAGAAAATGTCAAAAATATCAGAAGCCACGACAAGGGTAATACCTACAGGGTAATAATAGATTCTCTTACAAAAGACCTAGGATATACTATCTTTGATGAAGTAATGGAGGCAGATTTATATGTCCCCCAGCACAGACCGAGAATATACATAGTGGGTTTCAGGGAACCCACTCTTTTTCAATTCCCACGCTACATTCCTACCAAGAAACCTCAATTTATGGAAATCCTTGAACAATCAGTCCCTGGGAAATACACGCTTTCCAACCACCTTTGGGAATATCTGCAAGCATATGCTGAGAAGCATAGAAAACTCGGCAATGGTTTTCGTTACGGTCTCACCGACCTCAAAGGCAGAGCTAGGACACTCAGCGCTAGGTATCATAAGGATGGCTCTGAGATTCTAATACCACAAAATGGCAAGAATCCTCGCAGACTTACACCCAGAGAATGTGCTAATCTTATGGGTTTTACACAACTTCGCCCGAGCTTTAAAATTCCTGTTTCCGATACTCAGGCTTACAGACAATTCGGCAATTCCGTAGTTGTTCCCCTTGTATCTGATATAGCAAATGCGATTGTAGCTAAACTGGATGATATGTATCCACAGCCTAAAGAGCAGGAATACGTTTCAATTGGAGGTAACTAGACTGTGGCTTCTCTATCCATTCAGGCAATGGAATCCTATCTCTCCCACAGTATAAGCAGCCTGAATCGCAATAAACTCCATGGTCTCCTCGCTGAAATTGATTTCAGAAATTATATAAATTCACTTGGCTTTCATGAGAGGGTTTCTGTTGGGGGTTGGATCGTCCGCAATACAGGAGCGGGTACATTCGCCCACGATACTGTAGTGTTTTTCCCAAATACAATTGTCCCCGATGTAGATTATCCACCAACTTCCCAACTACCAGACCCCGGTCACGGTCTTCACACAATATGTTCTACCTTTCATCAATTAGGTATCGGGAGTTATTTCTGTACTCCCGTTGTTAATATAGACGAAAACCCTTTATCAATTCAGTGGCATTCAGTACAACTGGGTCTACCAACCCAGCAGCCTTATTCACCTTTTCCTGTAGACCTTCCGGACTTTACTCCTCGTTCAAGAAGATACAACTTCCTCCAGAGCAACACAGACGTATCACTCATACCCGAGAATTCTATGCCTGAAGAATTCTCAAAGGAGCATCTCAGGGTGAGCTTTCAAAATAGATATATGGCAGAAATCAGTGATATTGATGGCATTTTGTGGGGTGAACAATATACATATCCAATAGAAATCAAAGAAAAAACTCCTGCGTCTGACAACAAGATTGGCGAATACTTTGGTCTGGACGTTGGTCCCTTTGTTAAACTTGCCTTTTATGCTGCAAAGCGCGGTAATCTTCACTCCATTTTTATTGTACGTGAAATAAACGATGTTGAAAGCAGAGAGTTAGTTAACTGGCTCTTTATAACCTATGACCAGCTTGCCCAATACGCGTCATGGGTATATCGGGGAGGCGGCACCAATATGCTGGGAGGGCAGAGCTCTGTCGTCAGAATCCCGAAATCCGAGTTTCAAGTTCTTAACGGAGACACAATAAAGCAATTATAGCAACCTCTATGTTTGTAAACCATGTCCCCGACAATAAAATAAAATATCTCAGACGCAGAATTCTTACTTGGGGCAAACAAAACTATGCTGACTTCCCATGGAGATACACAACCAATCAGTGGCACGCCCTCGTCGCTGAACTAATGCTACAAAGAACCAAGGCCGAGCAGGTACTCCCGGCATACCTTTCATTCTGTAACACTTATCAGTCGCCACGGGACTACATATCATCATCTCCTTCCCCGTTTATCTCACTGGGGCTCCATTGGAGGTCAGATACTTTCAAAAAACTCGCTGATATTCTAGCCCGCCAAAAAATACCTCTGGATAAATCCCAGCTTCTTCAACTTCCGGGAATCGGTGATTACATAGCTTCCGCTTTTCTTTCGCTCCATGCAGGAATAAGAGCGCCAATCATTGATAGTAACATCGTTCGCCTTTACGGAAGGTTTTTCGGATTCCCCACTGACGGGGAAACGAGACGTAAGAGCTGGTTCATTGAACTTACCGGCAGAATTACACCCAAACGAAGTTTCAAAGACTTCAACTATGCTGTCATAGACCTAACTCGGATGGTCTGTAAACCAAAACCATTATGTTCTCAATGCATCCTTGCAAAAAAATGTTCGAATGTTTGACCCCTCACTTACGCTCCTCCTTTCTAATCCTCCCTTTATCCTCTACCCACTCACTCTCAACTTAACATAAAAGCAAAACCAAAACAATCCAAAACAAACAACCCTCACCCCAAAATTACGATGCACTTAACATAAACACAAAAACAATTCCCACGCCTGCCCACTCTCGAATTGTTTCCCCGGATTTAATGTCCTCCTGTCGCCCCTATTTATACCTCTCCACCTCAAAGCGGTAAAGCTTCACCGGCTCATCGGGGCCTATGCCCGCCTTAAGGCGGCAGATGTTAATCTGCTCGCTGGTACTCTCCACCCCCTCCAGGTCAGGCAGGAGCAGACCCCTGCGCCCCCCCCTCTCCACGATAACCCCGTACCGCCTGGCATCGAGCTGTTTCCGGCTCTTAACCGGCTTGGGCTTGGTCAGGATGTCCACGCTGTATTCAAGCTCTTTGAGCTCATCGGCGGTGATAGGGTAGAAGCGGGGGTCTCTGACCACCGAGCTGATAGCATTGACGATAATCTCCTCGGCCACGTTGTTCCTCTGCGCTTCGGTAGTGCCGATGCAGCCTCTCAGTTCGCCGCCCTTATGAATGGAGACGAAGACGCCGGCCTTCGGCTTCATCTCGGGGGTAAGCCTTTTCACCTCTATGACCTTACCCCGCCTGACGTAGCTTTCCACCGACCTCTTGGCCAGTCTTACCAGTGGGTGCACTATCCGCCTCCGCCTTTTATTATTATACCGGCGTAGCCCACCACGCTGGAGTAGTCGCCGGTGGCATCGCCGCTGGTCTGGTACTTGACCAGTTCGGCGGAGGTGGCACCGAGTTCCCTGGCGGCGGCGATAAGGCTGGCGACGGGCGCAACGCCGCACATGGATATGTTGTGCTCCTCGACCCGGCGGAAAAGCTCGTCCTCGTCAAGACGCAGTATGGCGTCTATCGCCTGCCGGTCTTTCTTCGCGGCGGTATCATGCGGCTCGTAGTGGGTCATGTCGCTGCTGGCCATCAAAACCACTTCCCGCCCGGTGTCACTGATGGCCCGGGCAATCTCCTTACCGATTTCCTTGTAGACGTCAATGCCGGCAAACGAGAGCGTTATGGGCACTATTTTAATATCGGGCTTGAAGTACTGTAAGAAGGGAAGCTGGACTTCAATGGAATGTTCAAACTGATGGGCGTCGGCATCCTCTTGGAGGTGGTGCGTTATGCTCAGCAGGTGTTGCGCCAGCTCCGCATCAATCTCCACATCTCCCAGTGGCGTCTGCCATTTGCCCTGTGCCATGATGCTCAACGGCTTGCCTTTTCCCGTATGGTTCGGCC
>JABMRW010000132.1 GCA_013202445.1 Deltaproteobacteria bacterium
GCAGCCGCCGGAGGGGCCGCCGGTCTGCACCGCCTTGAACTTTTTGCCGTCGGGGATACCGCCGCCGATGCCGTAGATAATCTCCCTTAAAGTGATACCCATGGGGACTTCAATGAGGCCGGTGTTGTTAATCTTGCCCACCAGCGAGAAAATCTTGGTCCCCTTGCTCCCCTCGCTGCCTATTTTGGAATACCAGTCGGCGCCGTTCTTGATTATCAGAGGGACATTAGCCCAGGTTTCTACGTTGTTGAGATTGGTGGGCTGCTCCCACAGGCCCTTATCCGAGGTGTGGACATACTTTGCCCTCGGCTCGCCGACCTTGCCCTCAAGAGAGGCCATCAGCGCCGTGGACTCGCCGCAGACGAAAGCGCCGCCGCCCCGGCTTATCTTGACCGAGAAGTCGAAGCCGGAACCCAGAATATTCTTGCCCAGCAGACCGTACTCCTCGGCCTGTTTAATAGCTATCTCGGCGTTCTTCACCGCCAGCGGGTACTCGTTGCGGACATAGATATAGCCTTCGTGGCTGCCGACGGCATAGGCGCCGATAACCATCCCCTCCAGAACGCTGTGGGGATTGCCCTCCATTAAACTTCTATCCATGAAGGCGCCGGGGTCACCCTCGTCACAGTTACATATGATATAGCGTTTTTCGCCTTCGGCATCACGGCAGCTCTGCCACTTATCGCCGGTGGGGAACCCGCCGCCGCCCCGCCCCCGAAGTCCCGATTTCTTGACCTCGTTGATAACGCCCTCCGGGGTCATGCCGGAAAGCACCCTGCCCAGAGCGGCGTAGCCGCCGACGGCTAAATAGTCGTCAATCCGGGTGGGGTCAATCAGGCCGTTGTTGCCGAAGACCAACCGTTTCTGCTTCTGGTAGAAGGGCACTTCGGATTCATATGTTATCTTTTTGCCGGTATCGGGGTCGGTGTAGAGCAACCGGTCAATGATATTACCCTTGACTACCGTCTCGGCGACTATCTCCGGGACATCTTTTTCATTCACCTTCTGGTAGAAAATATCTGCCGGCTTGATAACCACCAGCGGCCCCTTTTCGCAGAAGCCGTGGCAGCCGGTGACCTTTACCTCTACTTTAGCATCCAGTTTATTCTTTTTAATTTCTTCTTTAAAAGCGTCGCTTACCCCTTCGCTGCCGAAAGAATGGCAGCCGGTGCCGCCGCATACCGTTACGCAGGGCTTATCCGGGTCTCTCTCACCGATTATTGATTTGCGGAGAGCCTCAAGCTTTACCACAGAGCCCAGCCGTTTTGATGTTTGCTGCTTCTTTGTCATTACTTATAGCTTTCCAGTAGCGGTTTTACCTTGCTGCCGGTCATCTGCCCCGAGTAGTTGCCGTCTATTACTACTATCGGCCCCAGAGCGCAGGCCCCGATGCAGTTGACCGTCTCCAGTGTGTATTTCATGTCTTTAGTGGTTTCACCGGGTTTTATGCCCAGCTCCCGCTTAATCTCATCAATGACCCTGCCCGTTCCCCGGACGTGGCAGGCGGTGCCCAGACAGACGTTAATCAGGTGCCGCCCCCTGGGCTTGAGGCTGAAGGCCTTGAAAAAGGAGGCCACGCCGTAGACCTGGCTCAAGGGGACTTCCAGCCCCTCGCCTACCTGCACCAGGGCTTCCCTGGGCAGGTAGTTATACTCCGCCTGGACATCCTGCAGAATCGGCACCAGCATACCGGGGTCGCCCTGGTACCGTGCCAGTATCGATTTTATCTTCTGTTTATCTGGCTTGACTTCAGCCTTCAATGGCTCTCTCCTTGAGTTCGGCGTAGTCAGCGGCCACCCGCTTCTGTATCTTTTCTAAAATATCCTCGGACAGGTGGCGGAACCGGCCCTGCAGCTTCATGTAGGCGGTGACCGGCTTGAGCCCGGGGAAATCGAAATTCAATTTATATTTGCCGTCTTCCACTTCATAGAGGGGGAATATACCGGTCTCTACCGCCAGACGGCCCAGCTTGACGGCCAGATCGGTGGGGCACCTCCAGCCGGTGGGGCAGACCGATAGTATATGAACATAGGCCGGGCCCGGCGTGTTGGCCGCCTTCTCCACCTTGTCCATCAGGTCAAAGGGGTAGCTGGGACAAGCCGTTGCCACATAGGGAATATTGTGGGCGGCGGCGATAGCCGGCATATTCTTCTTCCAGCTGACCTGCCCGATGCTCACCTTGCCCGCCGGCGAGGTGGTGGTGGCAGCGCCGTAGGGGGTGGACGAAGAGCGCTGTATTCCGGTATTCATATAGGCCTCGTTGTCGAAGCAGATATAGGTGAAATTGTGCCCCCGCTCCATAGCTCCCGACAGCGCCTGGAGACCGATATCGCTGGTGCCGCCGTCACCGGCCATGGCCACTACTTTAATATCCTGCCGGGCTATGCGGCCCTTCTTCATCATTATCTTTAAGCCCGACTCTATGCCGGAAGCCACCGCGGCGGTATTTTCGAACAGGGTGTGAATCCAGGGAACCTTCCAGGAGGTGGTGGGCAGCGGCGAGGAGACTATCTCCATGCAGCCGGTGGCGTTGGCGATGATGACATTCTGCCCCAGCGCCTTGCAGGCCAGCCTCACCGCCAGCGCTTCGCCGCAGCCGATGCAGGCCCGGTGACCGGGGGCAAAGGGCTCCTTTTTGGTTACCAGTCTGGGGACATAGACGCCGTAGTTCTGCATTACTCCCTCACCCCGTATATCTCAAACTCGTTGGGGGAGCCTTTCTCCGAGATGGCTATGCCCTTGTTTATTATCTCTTCAAAGTCAGACGGGCTGATATCCCGTCCGCCTATGCCGGCAACGAAGCTGACCACTTTAGGCTTTTTAGCCTGGCCGTATAATGCCGCCTTGACTTCGGAGCAGACGGGGCCGCCGGGGCCGCCGAAGGAGAGCGCCCTATCAAGGACAATGAGCGTCTCGGCGTTTTCTACCGCCCGGCGGAGTTCATCGAAGGGGAAGGGGCGCCACAGGCGGAGCCTTACCAGCCCCACGTCTTTGCCCTCTCCCCGCATCTTGTCTATGGCCGTCATGGCCGTTTCACTGAAGCTGCCCATAGTTAAGAGCAGGACTTTAGCCTTTTCACTGTGGTAGCTTTCCACCGGCGAATACTGGCGTCCAAAAATATTGGCGAATTCCTGCCAGCACTTGATAATTATCTCTTTAGACGCCCTTAAATTGACCTCCTGCGCCCACTTTGCCTCCGTGTAGATAATGGGCGGGGCAAAATCGCCCATGGTGACCGGTTTATCGGGGTGGAGGGGCAGAGGATATTTATTGGGCGGCAGGAACTTATCCACCTTGCTCTGGGCGGGGAAGGTTATCGGCTCGATGACATGCGAGAGGTTGAAGCCGTCCAGGTGAATCATCACCGGCAGCAGGACTTTATTATCTTCGGCGATGCGGAAGGCGCAGAATACGTGGTCGACCACCTCCTGCCCGTTTTCGGTAAATATTTGAATCCAGCCGGTATCGCGGACGGCCATGACATCGGAGTGGTCGCCCCAGACGCTCAAAGGTGAGGACAGCGCCCGGTTAGCCACCGCCATGACCACGGGAAGGCGCATGGACGAGGCGACATAGAGCACCTCGTGCATCAGCTCCAGCCCCTGACCGGCGGTAGCGGTGAAGGTCCTGGCGCCGGTAGCAGCCGAGCCGAGACAGGCGCTCATCGCCGAGTGCTCGGACTCAACCGGGATGTAGGCGGCGTCCAGTTCGCCGTTGGCTACCAGCTCGGCAAGGTGCTCCACGATGTGGGTCTGGGGGGTGATGGGGTAGGCGGCGATAACATCGACATTGGCCTGCTTGACCGCATCGCTGAGGGCCACCGAGACCTCAATGCCCACTCTATCGGCCATTACTCCTCCTCCTCGACCATGGTTATTACCCCGGTGGGGCACTCACGGGCACAGATGCCGCACCCCTTGCAGTAGTACATATCGGCCTCAAAATTGCCGTCATCGTTCTGGAAAATACAGCCCTCTGGGCAGAAAATCTGGCACAGGGCGCACTTAATACATTTTTTGAAATCATAGGTGGGACGCTGCGACCGCCAGTCGCCGGTCTTATATCGGCTGGCGTTGCCCGGCTCGGTAACGATGGCACCGATTTCCAGGTCCCTCCAGGTCATTTCCCCTTCCGACTTGGGCTCACGCTTGGCCATCCCCTATAGCTCCTTAACCTCGGTCTCTTCATAGGCCCTTTTCATAGCGTTGATATTCCTCTCCGCTATGCGGCCAAAGCGGTTTTTTAGCGGCTCAACCACCGATTCCAGCTCCACCACGCCGGTGGCTTTAATCAGCGCCCCGACCATGGTGGTATTGGTAATAGGCACCCCTAAAACTTCCCTGGCGATAGCGGCAGCGTCAACCCTGGCCATCCTGCATTTGGTATTAAACTTGGCGGCTATTTCTTCAAACGACTTCTTGGTGTTGATTACCAGCAGCCCGTTTTCTTTAAGCCCCGATAGAACGTTGACGATACTGAGCAGGCCGGGGTCAAGCACCACCACTACGTCGGGGCGGGTTATCTCCGCCCTTATCCTGATGGGCTGCCGGCTATCTATCCTGACGAAAGCCAGTACCGGCGCGCCTCTTCTCTCCGGACCAAAGCTGGGGAAGGCCTGGGCATACTTGCCTTCGCTTATGGCCGCCTGCGCCACAAGCTCCGCCGAGGTGACCGCACCCTGTCCGCCCCGACCGTGCCATCTGATTTCAATAAGTCCGTTTTTGACTGCCAATTTAGCCTCTTAAAGCTAATAATTAAAACCGCCCCTGGAGCGACTCGAACGCTCGCAACCAGCTCCGGAGGCTGGTGCTCTATCCAA
>JABMRW010000133.1 GCA_013202445.1 Deltaproteobacteria bacterium
GTTCAAGAGGGGCGAAGCCCCTTTTTTTATTTCTCTTCCCCCTCTCCAAGAATGGAGAGGGGGATTAAGGGGGTGAGGTTGATAAAATACGGGGGGCGGGAATAGATATAAATGGGGGTGGGGAAAACAGGGTTTGAACAACCCCTAAATTCAAAAACTTGCACCCACCAAGAAAACCTGCTATAATGTTTAATTAAGAGCTAAAAAAATAATAACCTTTAAGCCGGTCCGGAGAGGCTGGCAAGGAAACACCAGAACCAGATGAGCAAGACCCCTTGCCAGCCAAAGCAAGGGGTTAATTTTATGCCATCCAAGACCATAATGACCAGGGAGGACATCCGCCGCACCCTGGCACGCATCGCCCACGAGATTATAGAGCGCAACAAGGTCATCGAGCAGGTAATGCTCATCGGCATGCACACCCGGGGAGTGCCCCTGGCCAAACGATTGGCCGCCGGCATCGAAAGCTTTGCCGGGGTAAAGGTGCCGGTGGGCGCCCTGGACATCAGCCCCTACCGCGACGACCTCTCTTCACTCAACCCGCAGCCGGTGGTCAAAAAGACCGATATCCCTGATGATATTGACGGTAAAGTTATCGTCCTGGTTGACGATGTTCTCTTCACCGGGCGCAGCACCAGGGCCGCCATGGATGCCCTGATAGACCTGGGCCGTCCCAGGCTAATGCAACTGGCGGTACTGGTCGACCGCGGACACCGCGAAATGCCGATACGGGCCGACTACGTCGGCAAAAACATACCCAGCTCCAGACACGAGGAGATACAGGTAAGGCTGGAGGAAACCGATGGCATAGACGAGGTAGCCATCACCAATACGGTTGACAACAATCTCCTCCGTAGTGAGTCACGAAATTAAACCGGTCAAAGAGGGTTAGCCATGACTCTAGCAAATAGAAATATGGTAACAATAGATGACCTGTCCAGGGGCGAGATAGAGGCCGTATTCTCCCTGGCCGACCAGATGGCCGACTCCAGGGACAAGCAGTACGGGCTGTGCAAGGGCAAGATTATGGCCAGCCTGTTCTTTGAGCCCAGCACCCGGACAAGGCTTTCCTTTGAGACGGCCATGCACCGCCTGGGGGGGAGTGTCATTACCGCGTCCGACGTCGGGGCCACCTCCCTGTCCAAGGGTGAGAGCATCGCCGACATGGCCAGGGTAATCGGTTCTTACGCCGATATAATCGTCATCAGACACCCCTGGGAGGGAGCCGCCAGGGTGGTCGCCGACTACGCCGGAGTACCGGTAATCAATGCCGGGGACGGGGGGCATGAGCACCCCACCCAGACCCTCTGCGACCTGTACACCATCAAGAAAGAACGGCAGACCATCAAAGGTTTAAGAATCGCCCTTTGGGGGGACCTGAAATACGGGCGCACCGTGCCCTCGCTGGTCTACGCGCTGGCCCGGTTTGGCGCCACCATCCTCTTCCGTCCCGGGCCGGGACTGGAGCTTCCCGAGCATGTCATGAATAAGCTTGGCAGCGAATATACCGGACGACTGGAAAGATACGCCAACCTTAACGAAAAAGTGAAACAGCGGCTCTTCCCGCTGGACGCCATATACATAACGCCGAGCAAGCCGCATCAGCTGGCCAATATCCCCAGCGTCAGCGCCCAGGTTGAGCTGGAAGAAGGAGTCGACGTGCTTTATGTTACGCGGCTCCAGATGGAGAGGCTGGCCGCCGGCGAAGAGGGCGAGGAGTTAAAAAGGGACTACCCGGTGGTGGACAAGAAGCTGCTCAGGGAGAGGGAATTTGAGAAGACCATGGTGCTGCACCCGCTGCCCCGCGTTAACGAAATGGCCCGCGAGATAGACGCCGACCCGAGGAGTAACTATTTCAAGCAGGCGGGGTTGGGGGTACCGATAAGGATGGCGCTGCTGGCCCTGTTACTGGGGAGCCAAGAAGCCGCTATCACCGAAGATAAGGAGCCCTTCAACCGGCCGGGAGAGCATCCGCTCTACCGGCGGGGATTCGGGGTAAGGTGCGCCAACCCGAGGTGTGTTTCCGTGCAGAAAACCGAGGCCAACTACATCAAGCCTGAATTTAAGATAGTAGGCCGCCGGCCGGTAACCTTAAGGTGCGCCTACTGCGAGCACGAGGTCTACCCCCGGTACGTGGCCAGTACCGACTGGCACGAGGGTAAATTGGATAGTAAAAAGTACCATAGCGCCGACAGCCACTGGTCGACTAAAATTAAGCCGGAGAATTTGATTATCTTTGATTCGGCCAGCGACGCCAAAGCCCGGGGGTTTAAGCCCGGCCATTACGCCAGGGCAGACGGCGAGAAATAATAGTTAACGATAAATAGCAGGTAACGATAAATAATAATGAAGTCCTTACTTATTCAAAACGGACGAATAATCGACCCCGGCCGGAAACTGGATGAAGTCGGCAGCCTGCTCATTGCCGGGGGAAAAATCTCGTGGGTGGGTAGGGCAAAAGACACCCCGCCCGACGCGGATTATGATGTCCTCGACGCTAAGGGGTTAATCGTCTGCCCCGGCTTTATCGACCTGCACTGTCACCTCAGGCAGCCCGGTTTTGAGGGGCAGGAGACCATTGCCACCGGCACTATGGCCGCCGCCAGAGGCGGCTTTACCACCGTCTGCTGTATGCCCAATACCGAGCCGCCCCTGGATAATAAGTCCACCATCGACTACGTGAAATCAACGGCGGCTGCCGAGGGCATAATTAGAGTTCTGCCAATAGGCTGTATCTCCCGGGGGCGGATGGGGGAAGAGCCAGCCGATATGGATGAACTGGCCGCGGCGGGGGTGGTTGCCTTTAGCGATGACGGTGAGCCGGTGCTGAATCCGGAACTGATGCGCCGGGCGCTGGAATACAGCTGTTCCTCCGGCCTGCCCATCATCGACCACTGCGAGGACAAGACCCTAAGCGAGGGCGGGCAGATGAACGAAGGCAAAATATCCGCCGAGCTGGAGCTTAAAGGTATTCCCGATACCGCCGAGGAAAGTATAGTTGCCCGCGATTTAGACCTGACTGAAAAGACCGGAGGGTGGGTGCACATCGCTCATGTTTCTACCGGTGGCGCGGTTGACCTTATCCGCCGGGCTAAAGAAAAGGGCGTACGGGTTACCGCCGAGGCTACCCCCCACCACCTGACCCTCACCGAGGAGAGGGTTAAGGGCTGTAACACCAGCGCCAAGGTCAATCCGCCGCTCCGAACCGAACGGGACGTCAAAGCCCTGATTAAGGGGCTTAAAGATAACACCATCGATATCATCGCCACCGACCACGCCCCCCACACCGAGGCCGAGAAACGCCAGCAGTTCGACCTCGCCCCCTTCGGCATCAGCGGCTTCGAGACCGCCCTGGGCAGCCTGATGGGACTGGTGCACCGGGGAGATATAAGCCTGGTCAGCCTTATCAATAAGCTTACCGCCGCACCGGCTGAGATTATCGGCAAAAAGTATGGCCCGGGCACCCTGGCTATCGGCGCCCCGGCCGATGTCACCATCTTCGACCCTAACCTTGAGTGGACGGTGGATACCAAAGATTTTGCCTCCAAAGGCAAAAATACCCCCCTCGCCGGAGAGAAACTCAAGGGCAGGGTGGTGGCGACTATATACGGGGGGAAGGTGGTTTATAGGGATGAGGGGGTTACGATGAAGGGTAGAGAGACTATAAAAAGGTGAAAACCCTATTGTGTAGTAGTATTTCAATCATTGCGGGGCGGGGGGAGAAGGGGAGTTGAAAAGGGGTGTTTAAGAGGGGGCGAAGCCCCCTCTTCTA
>JABMRW010000134.1 GCA_013202445.1 Deltaproteobacteria bacterium
GTTATGGGCATGGTGATACCGGTAATATCCACCTCCTGGAAGGCATCCTTACCGATAAAAGGTCGGGCTACCTGACCGGTTATAGCCACCATAGGAACTGAGTCCAGGCAGGCGTTGGCGATGCCGGTTACCAGGTTGGTCGCTCCCGGCCCGGAGGTAGCTAAGCACACGCCGACCTTGCCGGTAGCCCGGGCGTAGCCGTCGGCGGCATGGGCTGCCCCCTGCTCGTGGCGTACCAGTATATGACGGAGCTGGGGGTAGTGGGGGAGGACGTCGTACAGGGGCAGAAGAGATCCGCCCAGGATGCCAAAGATAACCTCCACTCCCTCTCTCACCAGACTCTCGCATATCATTTGTGCCCCGGTCAATTTCATAATAGCCCCCTATCTAGTAAATACGGCGCCGGTGCTGGCTGATGTTACCTTCTCGGCATAGCGCTTCAGGTAACCCGTCTTAACTTTAGGCTCAAACTCAGCCAGTTTTGCCAGGCGCTCAGCTATCTCTTTATCGCTAAGCTCTACATCGAGCTTGTAGTTTTCAATATCAATATTTATTATATCCCCGTCATGCAAGGCGGCGATAGGCCCCCGGCTGGCGGCTTCAGGGGAAACATGGCCGATAGCCGCCCCCCGCGTCGCCCCCGAAAAACGCCCGTCGGTGATAAGGGCCACCTCTTTATCCATGCCCATGCCGCTGAGCAGCGAGGTGGGGGTGAGCATCTCCCTCATTCCCGGCCCGCCTTTAGGCCCCTCGTAACGGATGACTACTATCTCTTGCGCCTTTATTTTCTTACTCATAATGGCTTTGGTAGCTTCCTCTTCGGAGTCAAAGACACGGGCTGCTCCCCGGTGCGCCATCATCTCCGGGGCTACGGCCGCCCTTTTGACCACCCCTCCCTCCGGTGCCAGGTTGCCGAAGAGGACGGCCAGGCCGCCGGTAGGGGAATGAGGCTGGGCAAAGGGGCGGATAACCTCTTTATCATTATTATTACTGTCAGCAATGACCTCGGCCAGCGCTTTCCCGGAAACCGTTTTTACCTTAAGGTTTAACAGCGTTTTTATTTCCTTCATCACGGCCGGTATGCCGCCGGCACGGTCTAGGTCTTCAAGGTGATAGTCGCCGGCCGGCCTCATCTTGGCCAGGTGAGGGGTGCGCTGGCTTATCTCGTTCACCACAGTCAGCGGAAAATCAATCCCGGCCTCTTGGGCTATGGCCATGAGGTGCAGGATGGAATTGGTGCTGCCCCCCAGCGCCATATCAACGGCAAAGGCATTATCAATCGCCTCCCGGGTAATAATATCCCTGGGTCGTATATTCTCGGACAGCAGCCTCATCACCTGCTGTCCGGCTTCTTTGGCTAACTCAAGCCGCCGGGCATCCACCGCCGGGATGGTGCCGTTACCGGCTAGCCCCATGCCCAGGGCTTCGGTCAGGCAGTTCATGGTGTTGGCGGTAAACATCCCCGAGCAGCTGCCGCAGCCGGGGCAGGCCAGCTCCTCCAGTTCCTCCAGTTCCTCCGGCTTCATCTTGCCGGCGGCTACCTGGCCCACCGCCTCAAATACGGTGTTAAGGTCAATCTTTTCCGCCTTGCCGTTAACCTCCCGGCGCCCGGCCAGCATGGGGCCGCCGCTGACGAAGATAGCCGGCAGGTTCAGTCTCACCGCCGCCATCAGCATACCGGGGATTATCTTGTCGCAGTTGGGGATGAAGACCAGTGCGTCAAAGGCATGAGCCTCAGCCATTATCTCCACCGAATCGGCGATTAGCTCCCGGCTGGGCAGGCTGTATTTCATGCCCGGGTGGTTCATGGCAATGCCATCGCAGACGGCGATAGTATTTACCTCAAAGGGGACGCCTCCCCCGCTCCTCACCCCGGCTTTAACCGCCTGGGCTATCTGGGGCAGGTGTATATGCCCGGGGACAATCTCGGTAAAGCTGTTGATGACCCCGATGAGCGGCTTATCGATGTCAGCCTTGCTCCAGCCCAGGGCATGTAACAGTGCCCGGTGCGGAGCCCGCTCTATACCTCGTTTAACAGCGTCGCTTTTCATATTTTATTTCCTAATTATATTATATAAATTATATAAAAAAAGCCGTCCCGTGGGGACGGCATGTTGTGGCGAAACCCCACTCACGGGCTTTGCTTCATAACAACAAGTACCAACATGACATTCTGTGTGTTCATTACCAGATAAGATAGCACAATTCATATTTATTGTCAACTTCCCTCTCCTTGGAGGTATCTATTTTAGCCCTCCATGGCTTTTATCTTGTCTACACGGCGCTGGTGCCTGCCCCCCTCGAACTCGGTATTGAGGAAGGCGCCAACGATTTCCGGTACTGGGTCCTGCAGCTGTTTCTCGCCTCCCCCCAGGCACAGGATGTTGGCGTCGTTATGCTGGCGGGCGCGGCGGGCGTTAAAGGCATTGTAGCACAGGGCGGCCCTGATTCCCTTAACCTTATTGGCGGTGATACACATACCGATGCCGGTATCGCAGATTAGGATGCCGCGCTCAAAATCGCCCCCGGCCACCCCCTCCGCCACCTTAATGGCAAAATCGGGAAAATCCACCGACTCAGTGGTGTAACTGCCGAAGTCCTTATAGCTATGGCCCGTTTCCTCGAGCAGGTTGATAATAGACTGTTTTAGTTCTACCCCTCTGTGGTCAGAGCCAATAGCAATACGCATTTATATCCTCCTTAAGCCTGGGCAAGGCTCGGGCATACTTTTTTCAGTTCTTCTGATGATATAGGGCCCTGGCGCAGAATCCGCGGTATTTCTCCGGTCAAATCAATGATAGTCGATTCCCTACCGCCGAGGCACCGGCCGCCGTCGATAATCATATCTACCCGGTCGCCCAGTTGGATGCGAACTTCTTCGGCGGTCAGGGCGCTCGGGCTTCCGCTAAGATTAGCGCTGGTGCCCACGATAGCAACCCCCAGCCCCCGGACAATGGCGATAGGTACTGGGTGGTCGGCGATGCGGACGGCGACGGTTTTACGCCCGCCGGTGACAATATCGGGGACAGATTCAGACTTGAACAGCACTATGGTCAGGGCACCGGGTAAAAATTTATCGGCCAGGCGCCAGGCAAGCGGTGGCACTACTTTAGCAACCTCGGCTATCTGGGATTTATCGGCCAGCAATATGGGCAGCGGCCGGCTGAGCGGCCGCCCCTTTATCTGATAGACCCTCTCCACTGCCCGCTCAATGTTGATGGCGGCGCCCACCCCGTAGACGGTATCGGTGGGACAGGCAACTATCCCTCCCTGTTTAAGGATGGTGATAGCCTGCTCCACCTGCTTCTGGATAGAGGCAGTCAGCTTGTTTCCCATCGCCTTTACCTTGAACACAGTATAGCACATAGCCAAAGCTGATATAAATCCCCGCTGACTGGCAGCAGAGTAGGAAAAAAGAGTGATTGACAGATGGCATATTGAAACCTATTATTTAAGGTAGAATGAAATACCGCCAAATTTGTCGTCTACTGGCAGCAAGCGTTGTTTTTGCCCTGCTTTTATCGGTCTTTGCCGTCGGTCCGGCAGCGGGGGCATCCTTTAATCTTACCCCCAATGAGGCTAAAATCGGCGACTGGGTTGATATCAAGTATGGGGGTAGTGATCCGGTACGCTTCTACTTCTCCGGTGATAAGGCCGATATAGGTGACAAAATCAATAACCAGGTCAGGGCCTACATGCTTATAACTATCGAAACCTTTGCTGTGCCGGATAGGCTTGAGGATGGTGCCTATGAGGAAGATGTACATGGCGGAAAGTATTATGTTTATGCCGCCAGTGCCAGCAAGGAGATAGTGGACATTGCTACCTTTACCGTAATCAAGGGTGAAATCTGGCTGACTCCGGAAGAGGGTGGGGCGGGCGATGAGGTTGAGATTAGCGGCGAAGACCTTCGTCCCAATCAGGCCATCACCGTTGAATATGAGGACGATGAGGTTGATGTAACAGGCGGCGATATCATGACCGATAGCGAGGGTAAATTCACCTGCACCGTTGTTATTCCCGATAGCCTTATGGGTGAACATATTATAATCGTCGCTGACGAGTCGGGTGATAAGCCAGAGGCTGTTTTTACCGTAAAGCCAAAGATAACCCTGGTTCCCGCCGAACAGGAAGGGGGAAAGCCGGTGGAGGTTATCGGCGCCGGATTTAGGGCGGAGTATGCCATCACCCTCACCCTTGACGGTGAAAGAGTTGATACTACCCCATATTATATAGAAACCGACCTTCAGGGCAGTTTTAGTTGTGTTTTCGCTGCCCCCCTTTATGATAGCCCCACCACCATAAAGGTGGTAGCCTCAGACAGGAATGTCAATAAGGCTGAGGCCCAGCTGGTGGTACTGGGTGGCATCCGCCTGGGCCCGGTTACCACCACCGCCTCCCCCGGTAATGCCGGCATGGAGCTTACTATCTACGGTGCTGGCTTTGCAAGCGGGGCTACGGTTACCATTACTTATAATGAAGGTGATACAGTTGTTGCTACAGAAACCACCACCGCCGACGCTAATGGAAACTTCACCACCGTCTTTACCGTTCCCCCCAGCGTTGCCGGGAGCCATGTTATAAAGGCCACTGATGGTCCCACCACTGGAACCGCCACTTTCATTATGGAATCAGAGGCGCCGCCGGTGCCGCTGCCCCGACTGCCGGAGACTGCCGGCACGGCCCAGGAAAAGGCACACTTTGACTGGGGAGATGTCACCGACGCCAGCGGAGTGAGTTATACCCTTCAGATTGCCTCGGATATTGATTTCAACACCCTGGCGGTGGACAGGGAAGGCATAATCCTCTCGGAATATACTCTGACCGAGGATGAGAAGCTGGCGCCAGCCGGCCAGAAAGCCTACTACTGGCGGGTAAAGGTGGTAGACGGCGCCTCAAATGAGGGCGAGTGGTCATCGGTGGGGCTGTTCTACGTCGGCTTTTCCCGCACGGCCATGTCCGGCGGGGTCTGGTATATCATTTACGGCCTCGTCGCCCTGATACTGGCTGGCCTTGTCTTCTGGTTCTACAAAAGGCGTAGCCGGTAGCGAGTCTCCTTATCCGGTCTTAATTCTTTTATCCTCTTAACCCCCGCCCACAGGTACATCTACCTCACTTATTTGCCCAACTATTCGCCTAGCCCAAAAGTACTATTACTAATTACTAGCTTCAGATAGCCCCTTTGGGTGATTGTTACGGGAAGTAAGATAATTTACAGTAGTAAGTGGTGAGGTTTAGATAGTTCAGGGGAGGAAGCAAGTTATGGCTAATGGTAATCATAACAGTATTGACCCGATGCTGACGACGAGCGATGTAGCCCGTCTTCTTAATGTACATATTAATACGGTAAGGCGGTGGAGTAATCAGGGGGTAATAAAGGCGTATCGTATCGGCTCTCGGGGTGACCGGAGATTCCGCCAGGCGGATGTTTCCATCTTTCTTGCCGAACAGAACAACACATGGTGGGGATGAGCTCTTTAGCGAAACTGGTGAAGAGGTGTCCGGATGAATGAGATTGCGGTAGTGATAATTGATAAGCAGGCATTTTTTCGGTCCGGTGTACGGCAGGCACTATCGGAACAGGCCGGATTCAGGGTACTGGAGGGTGCTCCCAATGATGAGCCATTAGATATAATTGAAGCCGAGTCCCCGGATGTCGTTCTTCTGGGCATCAACTTCCCGGCCCTAAACGGCCTTGAGCTGGGGCGCAAGATTGCCCGTCGCTATCCCAACAGCAAGGTAGTGATGCTGAGCCCCAACTCCAATGACGATGAGCTATTTGAGGTTATTAAAACCGGTGCCGTAGCTTACCTTAACAAAAACACCACTACGGAAGAGCTGGTCAACGTGATAAAGCGGGCCTGTCATGGAGAATACCCCATCAATGACAGCCTTATTACCAGGCCGGCGGTCGCCGAACATGTCTTAAGGCAATTTCGGGACATAGTCTCGGCGGGGAAAGTCATGGAGACGGTAACCGCCCCTCTCACCTACCGGGAGACCCAGATTCTGAACTACATTGCCCAGGGTAACTCCAATAAGCAGATTGCCCACATTCTGGAAATCAGTGAACAGACGATAAAAAATCATGTTAGCTCTATCCTGCGCAAGCTTAATGCCAACGACAGGGCTCATGCTGTGGCCCTGGCTATGCGCAACGGCTGGATTCCGGCGGAGGCAAGGTCATGATTTTAAACGAATTTAAACGCCAGTTTTATGCACGGTTAATCCCAAACAATTAAGATAAGGAAAAGGTATCTTGAGTGGAAAGAGTAATGGAGACAGGGGTGGCTAAGAATGGGGGAGGTGACATGGGTCAGGTGAAAATCGACGAAGAACTCAAATCTCAGGTCAGAGACTATCTGGAGAAGCAGGGCTATGTAATAACCGATGGAGCCAAGCTTATGGGTAAGTCTGGGATTGAGCATACCTTTGATATGCTGGCTCAGAAGGATGATGGTTTCACCACCTACAATATTGCCATCTGCGTTACCGCCGGTGGTGACAGGGAGGAGGAGGTAACCGCTATCTTTAGTTTTGCCAACAAAGCCTACGATACCGGCATCCAGGGTCGGGTTATTATCGCCAACCCCGAGCTTAGCCAGGAGGCAAAGCAGTTAGCCCAGAAGCAGCGGATAAAGGTTATAAACATGGGGCAGATAGAGTCGATGTTAGAGCTAAAATCGCCGCTGCCATCTCAACCAACTCAGCCATCGGAGCCCCTCGAATTTGAGAACAAGGAGCAGTTGGTAGAATCTCTTGTCAATCGGGGCTACACTGTCGAGGAAAAAGCCAAAATTAGAGGCCGCTCCGGGCTGGAATATAGCTTTGATGTATTAGCCTATACCAATACCGACCAGGTCAGCCACAGCCTGGGTATAGATTTCATTGATGGGGAAGAAGAGGTAAGTCTGGAGGAGGTATCCGTATTTGACACCAAAGCCTACGAGGTAGGCGTTGATGAGAAAGCCATTATTATATCGCTTCGGCTCAGCCCTGAAGCCAAGCAATTTGCCGAGCACCAGCGGATAAAAGTATTTGAGTTAAATCATAAGCCGGCTCCTCAGGCTGTGCTCACCGAAGAAAAACCAGCCCTACCGGTGGAGGAGGAAGCCTCTTTGGAGGAGAAGATAGCCCCACCGGTGCAGGAGCCAGCCAAAGAAGAAAAGAAAGAGGCTCCGGCCACTGAATCGGTGCGAAAACGCTTAATGCATGGCCTTCGGCCGGAAGCCCTGCAGTTGATTCCTGAGGTGATGGCGAGAAGGTACGGTGCCATCCCGATGGTGGTATCCGGCAATACCTTAGAGGTAGCCATGTCAGACCCCACTGACATCTTTGCCCTGGAGGCTTTTTCGGCACTGAGCCGGATGAGGATTAAACCGGTAGCCGCCACCGCCGATGAGGTGCGGGAGGCTATCGACTTCAACTACAAAGGCTATGGCGAGATTGAGAAACAGCTTTCTCGCATTAACGTGCCTGATGAGGCATCTGCGGACAGATTGGCCTTTAGTACTAATACTGACGCTCCTCTGGCTCAGGCGCTCAACCTCATTATTGAAGAGGCGGTCAAAGCCCGTTCCTCTGATATCCACATTGAGCCGGAAGAAGACAGATTAAGGATACGCTATCGCATTGATGGCACCCTTCAGGACCTGATGTCGTTACCGCTGAATGTACATTTAGCCCTCCTTTCCCGCATCAAGATTCTGGCCGATTTAAATATTGCCGACCGTCACCGTGCCCAGGATGGCCAGTTCTCGGTTAAGGCTAAAGGGAGAGAGATAGATATTCGTGTCGCCACCACTCCCACGGTTACCGGCGAGATGGCGGTGCTGCGCCTGTTAGATAAGTCGGTAGCGTCTTTAGGGATGGCTGAGCTAGGCATGTTGCCTGACAGCCAGGCCAAGTTTGAAGCCATGCTCAAGATTCCCTACGGCATGATTTTGACCAGCGGTCCTACCGGGGCGGGCAAGACCACCACTCTATATGCCGGCATAAACTCGCTTGACTCTCTGGGCAGAAACATCATTACCATTGAAGACCCGGCCGAATATCGGTTTAAGGACATCAATCAGATTCAGGTCAATCCCCAGGCCGGCATTACCTTTGCCAGCGGACTGCGGAGCATACTTCGCCTTGACCCCGATATAATAATGGTCGGTGAGATACGCGATGCCGAAACAGCCAACATAGCGGTCCAAGCCGCCCTCACCGGTCACCTTATGCTATCCTCGGTACACGCCAGCGATTCTTCCGGCGTGGTCTCCCGTCTCATTGACCTGAAAGTAGAGCCCTTCCTGATAGCCTCGGCGGTTATCGGGGTTATCGGCCAGCGGATGGTGCGTCGTGTCTGTCGTGATTGCGGCCATCCTATTGAAGCGCCGCTGATAGAACAGATGGCTTATGAAAAAGAGATGGGGGAAAAGCGGACAGAATTCATCTATGGCACCGGCTGCAAGTCATGTGCCTATACAGGTTATACAGGTCGAGTCGGTATCTTTGAGTTTCTGGCCATGAGTGACACCATAAGGACGATGGTCACCAGCGTGGTTAACAGCAGTGAGATTCGTGCCCAGGCACTCAAGGAAGGCATGGTAACGATGATGAAAGACGGTATGCGCAAGGTAAAGGAGGGCATAACCACTCCCTCTGAGGTTCTGCGCAATGCCTATTCTGGAGAATAGTAGTCTGGAGGTATCATGGATTTTCAGTATATAGCTTACACATCGGAGAAAAAACTAGTTAAAGGCAGGCTTTCGGCCACCGACGAAGGATCCGCCACCAGCTTGCTCAACTATGGTGGCTACCAGTTGGTAAGCCTTAAGATGATAACCCCCTTCTTAAACCTGGGCAGTGTTACCGGCCGCTTTTCCCGGATAAAGCCAAGAGAGATAATAATGTTTTCCCGCCAGCTGGCTCTACTACTTGAGTCTGGCACTGACATTGTTACTTCTTTAGAGCTATTACAGGGCCAGTCCACCAATCGCGGCCTCAAGACTATCATTGGCCAGATAGCCTCTGACATTCGTGGTGGCACTTCGTTATCCACGGCCTTAAGCAAACATCCGCGGGCCTTCCCTGAAATTTATCACCGGACGATAGCGGCGGGTGAGCAGGGTGGCAACATGGAAGTGGTGCTACGGCAGATGGCTGATTATGTGGAGAGAAGCCTTAACACCGAAAAGAAGATTAAAGGCGCTCTCTCCTACCCCATTATGCTGGGCGTTGTAGCCTTAGTAGTGGTAGTCGTAATGATTTACTTTGTCATGCCCACTTTTATTGACCTGTACGCGGCTTTCGACGTCGAGCTACCGATGGCAACGCAGATGCTTCTGGACGTATCTGCTTGGCTTATCCAGTACGGGCTTTTCCTCCTGCTGGCGCTACTGGCAGTGGTTATTGTGGGCTATTTATATATAAGGACGCCTGCCGGCAGATATCAAAAGGATAAATTAATGCTAACTATGCCACTAATAGGTCGGATTACTGTACTTAGCGAGCTTAGCCGCTGTTGTCGAACTATGGCACTCCTTTTCAAGGTTGGCTTACCCTTACCCGAAATCATGTCGCTGGTGATTCACGGCAGTAACAACAAGGCTATGGTCGAAGCGCTAACCGAGGTTCAGCAGGAGTTGATTAGAGGCCAGGGCTTATCCAAGCCCATGAGCAAGAATAAATTATTCCTGCCCCTCATGGTGCAGATGGTGGGGGTTGGCGAAGAAACCGGCAACCTGGACAACACGCTAACTACGGTAGCTCAGAGTTATGAGGTTGAGGCTGATGACAGGACGAGTGCTGCTGTGGGATTTATTCAACCGGCCATGATTATAATGATCGCCATAGTAATTGGCTTTATTGCAGTCTCTCTAATGTCGGCCATGTATTCTATCTACGGTCAAATAGAGGTCTAGGAGCTAAGAGATATGAAAGGCGAAAAAGGCTTCAGTCTAATAGAGGTAGCACTAGCCATAGCTTTGCTGGGCGTAGTAGCGGCTGGCTTTCTCGGCGCTCTGGCAACTGGCTCCAAGTCTATCTCCATTGCCGACGAGCGGGCCACGGCGGAAAGCCTGGCCCGGGCTCAGATGGAATATGTCAGGAGCCAGGAGTACGTTGGTGCTCCCTGGGATTACACCGTCACTTCGTCATATTTTGATGAACCAGGCAAGGAAGGCTGGTGGGATGATGACCCTCCGCCACTGCTTTCCGGTGATTATGATACCTATACCGTTATTGTCAATACTGTACCTTTGAATGGTGCTATTGACAATGGCATCCAGGTTATAACGGTGGCTATACAACATACCATTAGCGGGGAAACAAAGGACATATTCACCTTAGAGGGCTACAGGGCACAAAGGGATATATAGGTCATGGTTAAGATATTTCACATGCTAAGGTTGATAAATAAAAACCAGCTGGGTATGACCATGATGGAGCTCGTTATAGCTATGCTCATTAGTGCTGTTATCACTGGTGCCATTACGAGTACCCTTTTCCAGGTAGTTGAGGTCAGTGCTAGCACCAACAATCATATGATTGCGGTCAGGCAAGCGCAAAGTGCTGGCTACTGGGTCAGCCACGATGCCCTGATGGCTCAAGCGGAACCTGTTATTGTGGAGAACGCTGGCCAGCTTGAGTCTATCACCATGGACTGGGGTGATTGGGATGGCAATACGTATCAGGTTGTTTATACATTCGGTGACGAGCTCCAGCGGGCCTATTCTATTAATTCCGTAGCCGATTCAACCGGTATTATAGCTGAATTTATTGACCCGGCAAATACCGGCTGCCAATTTATTGATGGCCGGCTTATTCTCACGGTAACGATTACTGTGGGCAGTGGTTCACAGGTACAGAGTGAGACCAGAACATATGGACTTGTTCCCAGACCAGGCTCGTAATAATCAGGGTTGAGGAGGGAAAAATGAAGAAGAGGACATTAAACAGATATATCGCAGATGAAAAGGGACAGGCGCTGATTATAGTGATGATTCTTATGCTTGTAAGCGCCCTCGTTATAGTCCCGATGTTAAGCCACGTAGGCTCGGGGCTTAAGTCGGGAAAAGATGTCTATGAAGAGAGGATGTACGCCCAGTATGCGGCTGATTCCGGGGTGGAGGACGCCTTATACAAAATACAAACGGATTACCCTGACCTGCCGGTAGTGTGGGACGGCCCCTGGATAGA
>JABMRW010000135.1 GCA_013202445.1 Deltaproteobacteria bacterium
ACCCCCTTTATCCCCCTCTCCACTCTTGGAGAGGGGGAATGAGAAAAAAGAGGGGGCTTTGCCCCCTCTTGGACTCCTCGTAATTGGACTTTACCTCCCTCTTTTTGAATATACCCCTTATAGGGCATTGACCAAACAAAATAATTGAGCTACACTTGGATTATGGTATACTTTAGCACTTCGGGATTTAGCTATAGTGGTTGGGTAGGCAGGCGGTGGATACCATTAGCCAGTTGCGGGTGATGCTGGACTAAACTTTTTTGCCCGCTTACGGTTCTCTTAAAAATCATTAACTATAGGTGATTACCTGCTAGCATAGCTAGACGGAGGTCAGGGAAAGATGAAGAAGACGGATAAAGCGAACCCAACCTCCAATCTGCTGCGGGCTCGTCTGGAGGGCGAGCGCAAGCAGTTGATTGGAGAGATGGAGCAATTAAAATCCACTATTCGCCCGGCTGACGAGCGGCGTGAGGGCAGCCCCTTCGGCAAGAGGGAGGAGGAGGCTACCGAGAGCTACGAGCTGGAGCGGCGGCTGACTCTGGAGAAGAGCATCAGGGAGCAGCTGGCGGCGGTGGAGCACGCCCTGCAGAAGTTTGAAGACGGCACCTACGGTCTGTGTGATAGCTGCGGTCAGTCGATACCCCCGGAACGGCTGGAAGCCCTGCCTAAGGCCACTCTGTGCCTGGGCTGTAAGGCGCGTCAGGCTAAGGATGCCAAAGGTAAATAACCCCCGGGCCGGGCGGTATGTGGCCTTTTTTCTTATCGCCTTACTGTTGGTGGTGGCCGACCAGCTTACCAAGGGGTGGATAAGAGAAAATCTGGCTATCGGGCAATCGCTGTGGAGATGGGGCATATTCGAGATAGCCCGTGTCCCCCCCAACACCGGCGCCGCCTTCGGCCTTTTCCCCGACCAGACCTTTCTCCTGGTCATAGTTTCCGGTATCGGTATCGCCTTTATTCTGGTCTACGCCTTCCTTATTTACCGCCGCTACCCCTTTTTAGACAGCTGGTTGAGCCGGGTGGCCCTGGGCATGATTTTAGGCGGCACCATAGGCAACCTGATTGAACGTATTCGCTACCTGCTGGGCCAGCTGGGCGGGGTCACCGATTTCGTCCATATCGGCTGGTGGCCGCCGTTTAACCTGGCTGATTCGGCGGTGGTGGTCGGCGTTATCCTGTTTATCTATACCCTTTTCCCCCTGGCCCAGAAGCGTGATTAGTCGGCTTGGTGATGGATAAGTTACACAGTCTTATCGCTGACGAGGGAGGCGTCCGCCTCGATAAATACGTCTGCCAGCAGCTCCCCGAGCTTTCCCGCGCCCGGGTGCAGAAGCTGATTGCCGACGGTCATATAACGGTAAACGGCCGGATGGCTAAGCCGGGGCTCAGGCTCAATACCGGCGATAAGCTTAAGATTGCTATTCCCCCCACCCCTTCTGAACAGTTGCTTCCCGAATCTATACCCCTCAATATCCTCTATGAAGACGAAGACCTTTTGGCCGTCGATAAACCGGCCGGGCTGACCGTTCATCCGGCGCCGGGGCATACCAGCCATACTTTAGTCAACGCCCTGCTGGCGTACTTTCCCCACCTGGCTGACATCGGCGATTCACTGCGCCCCGGTATCGTCCACCGTCTGGATAAGGATACCTCGGGGGTGATGCTGGTGGCTAAGAACAGCGCTGCTCAAGACAACCTTATCGGGCAGTTCAAGTCCCACTCGGTGACCAAGGCCTATATGGTGCTGGTCAAGGGGCGTTTAACGCCTGACACCGGCATCATTGAAGCAGCTATAGGCCGCGACCCCCGCCACCGCCAGCGCATGGCGGTAGTCGTCGGTGGCCGGGAAGCCAGCACCGGGTATCAGGTGGTTAAATATTTCGTGGACTATACTTTACTTGAGGTCAGGCCCCAGACCGGGCGCACCCACCAGATAAGGGTGCATCTGGGGGCAATCGGCTTTCCTGTAGTGGGGGATAAGATTTACGGCGTTAAGTCCCCGTTTGTGCCCCGCCAGTTCCTGCACGCCTGCCGGTTGGGCTTTAGCCTCCCCTCCTCCGGGGAGTACGTTGAGTTTAAGTCCGAGTTGCCGGAGGATTTGGAGCGGGCGCTCAAGGATATAGCTTAGCCCCTCCCCTTTTTTTATCTTTTCCCGCCCGCCGCCCTTTAAGGTAAAGAGGGGGCAACGCCCCCTCTTAAACACCCCCAAAAAAGAAACTGATAGAAGTATCACTTCTGTAGGGTGGGAGGGTGGGAAATAACACGTACTCTAAAAGCCGGGCTAGACCTCCCCTTATCCCCCCACCCTAGAATGTCGCTAAATTAGATGGTAGAATGGGGGTAAGCGTAGTTGCTGGATAGGTGGTCGCATGAAAGAATTATGGAGTAAAGAACAGGAGATAAGGTTCTTTACCGAGTTTAGAAAATCTGCTGCACCAGAGCAGTTGTTTTATTTGAGTGATGATAATAGGTATTATGCATATTGGCCTAAAAGCTATAGTGGTTCTAAAAGCACTCTGCAGGCAAGAAATGCCTTGATAGGCGATTATACTGAGAAGTGGAGTGCTGACTTGCTAAGCGAATTTGCCCAAAGCAATGGGTATCATGTTGTGAAAGGGGCTGTATGCGAAGAATTGGGTCTACCCCAAAAGTCTCCTGCAGATGTTGCCATATGTAGAACTAAGAACGTGTATCAGAAAGCTGAGGATATATTACTTATCATTGAAGTTAAGATGTCTATTGTATGGAACTGGGAACTGCAATTGCAAGCTCATGGGGAGAAGCTGGTTTGCCTAGGGGACTACACCACACACCGGGGTAACCCGGGACTTCTGAGGTCTGACACTGTATTGAAAGCTATTGGTAAGTGCCTGAATGTAAGGATTTCCAGTTTCAAGGCTTCAGGAATCCCTATAATCGTATTGGGTAATACGCCTATTACTAGGAATTACTATGAAAAAGTTGACCACTTGAAGAGAGGTGGAATTATTCAAGGATTTTGGTCTGTAAACCCTAAACCATTGGATAAATCTTTAACTCCTCGACTGCTGAACAATGGTGAGGAGAGTATAAAGGCTACAGAGGGATTAGGTTTTTATCGGTTTGATACTTATGATGAATTTTTGAAAAAGCTAGAGGAGCTTTTTAGGGAAGAAAGGGAATTTTTCTCAAGCATGAGAACAGAAGATGAATTGGGTAAGTTTATTGAAATAGCCAATAGGGAAGCGACTTACGAGAAAAAGGCTGAGAAGTTCTTGACTTTGATAAGGGGGTAAGATTAGTGGTTGGCAACAAGAAGTATTATTCTCAGAGGAGACATGGCACACAAACAAGCGCTTTTGGCTCACCGGGCAGGATAAATCACGATTCAACCGCCTTTTATGCCAGTAGGTTATACGAAGGTCTGCCAGCGGAGAAAAAAACTGAATATATAGAAACCTCTATTCCGCCCCAATTTTTAGATAGGATCTTTGGTAAAACCAGCGAAAACATGGAGGAATTGCCCGATAATAGCGTTCATCTGATGGTTACTTCCCCACCTTACAATGTGGGGAAAGACTATGACGGTAATTTGACCCTTCAAGAATATAGACAATTCCTGAAAAGAGTGTGGCAAGAAGTTTATAGGACGCTTGTCCCTGGCGGCAGAGCCTGTATCAACATAGCAAATTTGGGGAGAAAGCCATATATCCCTCTCCATGCTTTTATCGTTGAGGATATGTTGGAGCTAGGGTTTTTAATGAGGGGTGAAATTATCTGGAACAAGGCTTCCAGTTCCAGCCCTTCTACGGCTTGGGGGAGTTGGCTTTCGGCTGCCAACCCGACTTTAAGGGATATACACGAATACATCTTGGTTTTCTCAAAAGGCATGTTTAGCAGGAACAATGCTTCTCGAAGGATAAGCACAATTTCAAGAGAAGAATTCTTAGAATTCACCAAAAGTGTATGGACGTTTTCAGCTGAGTCAGCCCGTGGGGTAGGGCATCCAGCGCCGTTCCCTGTAGAGTTACCTTACAGGTTGCTCCAGCTTTATACATTTGAAGGAGAGGTAATTCTAGACCCCTTTATAGGAAGCGGTCAGGCGGCGATAGCAGCTACAAAGACGAATCGTCATTATGTGGGCTATGAGATAAACGAGGAGTATATAAAATTAGCAGAAAGGCGAATCAAAGAATTTCTGCTTGAATTTAAGTCTCCGAAATTATTCTAATCTTGAGAAAATGACCCAACCAGTACGAGTCCGTTTTGCCCCCAGCCCCACCGGCTTTCCCCATGTCGGCAATATACGCACGGCCATGTTTAACTGGCTGCTGGCGCGGCACACCGGCGGCAAGCTGATTCTGCGCATTGAGGATACCGATGTCGCCCGCAAGGTGGAGGGCGCCGTGGAGGCCATCATGGACGGCCTGCGCTGGCTGGGGCTGGACTGGGACGAGGGCCCCGATGTCGGCGGCGACTACGGCCCCTACTATCAGTCGGAGCGGCTGGAGCTTTACAAGGCGGCCGCCGAAAGGCTGGTAGAGCAGGGGGATGCCTACTACTGCTACTGCTCCTCGGAGCGTCTTACTGAGATGCGCGCCGGGCAGGTGAAGCTTAAACAGCCCCCCGGCTACGACCGCCTCTGCCGTGAACTGACCGGAGATGAGTGTGCCCGCAGAGAGGCCGAGGGCATCAGGCCGGTGGTGCGCTTTAAGACCCCGCTGGAGGGGCAGACCCCCTATGATGATGTCATCTGGGGCAATGTTGTCGTTGAAAACAGAACCCTGGACGATTTTGTCCTGCTTAAGTCGGACGGCTACCCGACCTATCACCTGGCCAATGTCGTCGACGACCACGCCATGGAAATCAGCCATGTCATCCGCGCCGAGGAGTGGATATCCAGCACCCCCCGCCACCTCCTCCTCTATAAGGCGCTCGGCTTTGAGCCGCCGCTTTACGTCCACCACCCCATGATTTTAGGCCCCGACCGCGCCAAGCTGAGCAAGCGGCACGGCGCCGTCTCCATCCTGGACTACCGGGATATGGGCTACCTGCCGCAGACCATGTTCAACTTCCTCTCCCTCATCGGCTGGTCGCTGGACGATAAGACCGAGCTGATGACCCGCCAGGAGCTTGTCGATAATTTCTCTCTGGAGAGAATCGGCAAGACGGGGGCTATCTTCAACCGGGAGAAGCTGGACTGGATGAACGGGGTCTATATCCGCAATCTGACCCCCGATGAGTTTTTTGCTGCTGTCCAGCCCTATCTTATGACCGATTTGGACGCCGGCAAGGCGGTAATAGCGGAGGAGGAATACGTGAGAGCAATTCTGCCCCTGGTCCAGGAGCGGGCTAAGACCCTGCTTGAGGTGATTGAATTAACCCGCTTCTTCTTAGTTGACCAGCTTGACTATGATGCCGGCTTGCTTATCGGCAAGAACATGGACGCCGCCGCCACTGCTAAAGCGTTGAAGGCGGCTCAGGATAAGCTTACCCCCCTCTCATCATTTGACCCCGACTCCCTGGAAGCGGTGCTCCGCCCCCTGGCCGCCGAGCTTGGTTTGAAGGCCGGCCAGCTTTTCTCCGTGCTCAGGGTGGCCGTTACCGGCCGTACCGCCGCCCCGCCCCTCTTCGCTACCATGGCGGTGCTGGGCAAAGAGCGCTGCATGAAGCGGATTGAAGTCGCCCTTAAAATGCTATGAACGGTCAGGGTTCCATCCTATCCGGCTGTCGCGTCCTTGATTTAACCGATGAAAAAGGCCGGCTCTGTTCCCGCTATCTGGCCGATATGGGGGCGGAGGTTATCCGTGTAGAGAAGCCTTCCCAAAGCGCTGATTTTCACCGGGAAGACCTGGGCAAGCGATCGGTGACCCTGGATATAGGGCTTGAGCAAGGACAAAAGGTATTCAGGCGTTTGCTTAAGACCGCCGATATTCTGGTGGAAAGCCGCCCCCCCGGCTATCTTGATACTCTCGGCCTCGGCTATCCCCGGCTAAATAGAATTAATCCCCGCCTCATCATGGCTTCCATCACTAATTTCGGGCAGACTGGCC
Source organism: Deltaproteobacteria bacterium (assembly GCA_013202445.1). Lineage (GTDB taxonomy): Bacteria > Chloroflexota > Dehalococcoidia > Dehalococcoidales > BS750m-G39 > JABMRW01. The sequence continues at coordinate 6,033 of JABMRW010000135.1, forward strand.
CCTACCGTGACTATAAGTCTTGCGATATCGTCGCCAGCGCTATGGGCGGCCAGCTTTATGTTTGTGGTGAGGCCGGTTCGCCCCCGCTCAAAGCCTTCGGCAACCAGAGCTATTATCTCGCCTCCCTCTTCGCCGCCATCGGCATTATGCTGGCGCTGTGGCGCCGCCATAGCTCGGGCAGAGGCCAGCATATGGATATCTCTCTGCAGGAGTGTGTTGCCGCCGCCCTTGACCACGCCCTGGTGCGCTATTTCTATCAGGGAGAAGTGGCCAAGCGCCGGGGCAGCCTCCACTGGAACAATGCCTTCCGCGTTTTCCCCGCCAGGGACGGCTATATACTGCTCTCTTTGTTTTACCAGTGGGAAACGCTGATGGAGTGGCTTGAGTCCGAGGACATGGCCGAGGACTTAACCGATGCAAAATGGCGGGACAGGGACTACCGTCTTGAGCATATTGACCATGTCATTGAGGTATTGGAGCGCTGGGCTAAAAGCCACCCCGCCGCCGAACTGGTTGAGAAAGGGCAGTCGATGCGCTTCCCCTGGGCGGAGGTAGCCTCAATACCGGAGCTTTTGGCCAGCCCTCAGCTTAAGGAGAGGGGTTTCTGGACTGAGATAGAGAACCCGGTAACGGGCGAGAAATTTAAGTTCCCCGCCCCAATTTTAAACCGGTGTTTTGTTTCCCATACCCACCCGCCCAATAAGGGGCTTCGCCCCTCTTATACACCCGAAGGGGATATTGGGTGGGAGTAGATAAAGATTGGGGGGAGGTGAAAAACATGTCTGTTTATGAGGGAATCATAAACTTTGAAGAGGAATTAAGAGCAAAATATAAACAAGAATTCGCAGAAGAAGTTATTTTGGCTCGTGAACTCTTTGATATATTTTTTGAAGCTAATGACATTTATCTCAAGCAATGGCAGGAAAGGCCAGAGCGCAGGGTGACATTAGAGTTGGTAAATCGTGCATTTAATTCCTTACACGCTGGATTAAAACTAATATTGGAAGGTATGCCAGTTCAAGGTCAAGCATTACTTCGAGATACAATTGAATGTGCAAATCATATTAGATTATTTGAGAAAGACCCCGTATATAGAGATAGATGGTGTAAAGGCGAGGTCTTCTTTCCCCGTGATATAAAGAATAGGATGGAAAAGTTGGATATACCGCTACCTCGGTTAAACGAGGAATACAAACCCCTTAGTCGGGCTTATTTGCATCCAAGCAAGGTCGGGGTAGCAACTCATACTGTAGACTCGTATTCCCCCGAAGGGGAGCATAGCGTTATATTCTCACACGGTGGTATTGATGATGTACGCCTTATAAGGTCTGCGCTTTTACTAGCTCTCATATTCGCTTATAATGCTATCTGCTTCTTCTGGGTAGAAATGTATCCGTTAGATAAGAATACCCACTCTCAGTGGTATGATAGGCTTGTTAAGGTACATAGTAGCGTAAACTCGTTAGAAACTAGAGTCATACAGGAAAAATTCAAGTATCACATGGAACAATATACGACTGCTAGGGGAATTCTTGACGATTATTTAAGATTGTTGTTAGGTCGGGAAAGGTGACTACTCCCCCTAAAAGCTAAAAACTATGCAGTCAGATTCAGACGCTCCGATACGCTTAGATATTGAGCCGGGCTATATCGCCCTCTACCGTTCGGGGGAGCTGGAGCGCCGGGCGGAGGCGCTAGAGGCGCGGCTGAGCGCCTGCGATATCTGCCCCCGGGGGTGTGGGGTCAACCGCCGGGAGGGGGAACGGGGGTTTTGCCACTCGGCTTATCTCCCGATGGTGGCTACGGTCGGCGCTCACCACGGCGAGGAGCCGGTGCTTTCCGGCCGCCGGGGTTCGGGGACGGTGTTCTTCGGCAGCTGCAATATGCGCTGTGTCTACTGCCAGAACTACCAGATAAGCCAGGACTATAGGGCTCAAAGGCGCCACGAGGTTGAGACTCGTATTCTGGCGGAGAATATGCTCTTTCTTCAGGACGAGCTTGGCTGCCACAATATCAATTTTGTCTCCCCGTCGCACTTTGTTCCCCAGATAGTCCGGGCGGTGCTGGAGGCGGTACCCAAGGGGCTTCGGCTGCCGCTGGTCTATAACTCCAGCGGCTATGATTCCGTGGCCACTCTGCGGGAGCTTGACGGCATTATAAGCGTTTACCTGGCAGATTTGAGGTACGCCTCTAATAAATGGGGCAAGAGGTTTTCCAAAGCTCCCGATTATGTGGAACGGGCCCGGGCCGCC
>JABMRW010000136.1 GCA_013202445.1 Deltaproteobacteria bacterium
CTCCCCCCTCTCCTTGATAGGAGAGGGGGACACAGGGGGTGAGGTAGATAATAATGGCTGAAGAAAAAGCCCTGGCCGCCGCCTGCGGGCTGTACTGCGGGGACTGCGAATACCTCGGCGATAAATGCCACGGGGGGCTGCGCTCAGGTGCAGGGCAAGCCGTTCTGGGCGCCCCTGTTCGATGTGGAGGTATGCCCTATCTACGACTGCTGCATCAACCGGAAACAGCTGGAGCACTGCGGCCTGTGCGCCGAGTTCCCCTGTCAGATTTTTATCTCACTCCGCGACCCCGTCCTGAGCGATGAGGAAGCGGAGCAGGCTCTGCGCAAAAGGCAGCAGGACCTCAGGCGCCGGAAAGAGATAGGCACCCAGGCCTGGCTCAAAGAAAGAACCTAAGAAGAAAAAATGTCGCTTATACCGGCCTTTGAAATAGGAGTCTGGAACGCCTGGATTTTCATGAGCATCTTTATCCTGCAAATGCTGGCGGTTCTGCTGCTGGGCAAGAGGGTATGGACAAGAGGCTCACTTCCCTCTGATTTTAAGCGCAGTAAGCTGGAAAAGATTACCCCCCTTATCGGCAACGCCGTCTGGCTGCTGGCTACTCTGTACTCAATCTTTCTCCCCCTCCGCCTTGGGACGGCCTGGTTCTACACCGGCCTGCCCGTCTTTCTGGTCGGCCTGGCGATACTGGTAGTAGCCACCGTTACCTTTGCCACCGCCCCCGCCGAAAAACCGGCCACTAAAGGGGCATATTCTTTCTCGCGGCACCCGCTTTACTTATCTATGCTGATAATCTATATCGGCACCGGCATCGCCAGCGCTTCCTGGCTATTCATCCTGCTGGGCATCGCCAATATCTTCTGGATACGCACGGAGGCAATCGCCGAAGAAAGATATTGCCTGGCAAGGTATAATAAAGACTACCGTGACTATATGAATAAAACACCTAGGTGGATTAGAATACCCCAGGCGGGGTAAAATAGGCAAAATAAATAAAAAAGAGAGGTGGCCCCACCCCTTTTATATCTATTCCCGCCCACCACCCTTATATGGAAGGGGAACTTCCCCCCGCTCATTAAGGGGAACCAAGGGAAGCTTCACCGCCGCCCTTATAAGGAAGGGGCTACTAAAGAGAGAGTTTTATAGGGACGAAGTCCCTCTTATAAAAAACCCTCCCCCTCCCTTGTAAGGGAGGGGGACCAAGAGGGAGGGTTGGTAAGTAAATATGGCAGAAAACACGGATTTAATCGCCTACTGCGGTCTTTACTGCGGTGACTGCTCTTTTCACCAGGGCAAGATTGCCGACCTGTCCCGCGACTTGAGAAAAGAGCTGAGAAGCCACCGGTTTGATAAAACAGCCGAAGCCTTATCAGAGGTGTCCTTCTTTGCCGCGTTTAAGAATTACCCGCAATGCTATGAGGTACTCGGAGCAATGGTAAAACTCCGCTGTAAGAAAGCCTGCAAGGCCGGCGGCGGCCCGCCCTTCTGTAAGATGAGAAAGTGCTGCCAGAAGAAAGGCATTGACGGCTGCTGGGAATGCGCCGAATTTGAGAAATGTGATAAACTGGACTTCTTAAAAGCAGGTCACGGAGATGCCCATATAAAGAATTTAAAAACACTCAAGAAGGCGGGTGTTGACGGCTTTCTTGAGGGCAAAAAACACTGGTATTCAGCTTCTTCGGAGAGGGATAATGCTTGACCTGAAATTCATACGGGATAATACCGACCAGGTGCGCAAGGCAATAGAGAACCGCCAGGACACCGCCCCCCTGGATGAAATCATAGAGCTGGACGCCGAGCGCCGCCAGAAGCTCCTTGAGCTTGAAAGCTTAAGGCACCAGAAAAAGCAGACCGCCCAGAAGAGGCAGGCGGACAAGGCGACTATCGAGGAAGGCCGCGACCTGCGCGCCATGACAAGGGGCCTGGAAGACGAGGTAAGAGGGCTGGACAGCCAGCTGGAAGAGCTTTTACTCCAGGTGCCCAATATCCCCCACCCCGACGCGCCCGTGGGCACCGACGAAGACGATAGCGTCATAGTCCGTTCCTGGGGGGAGCCCAAGAGCTTTGATTTCACCCCCGCCCCCCACTGGAAGCTGGGTGAATCGCTGGACATTATAGACTTCGAGCGCGGGGTCAAGCTCTCCGGCACCCGCTTCTACGTGCTCAAAGGTCTGGGCGCCAGGCTACAGAGAGCCATCATCGCCTTCATGCTCGACCTCCACACCTCGGAGCACGGCTATAAAGAAATATACCCGCCCTTTATGGTCAAGCGGGAGTGCATGGTCGGCTCGGGCAACCTGCCCAAGTTCGCCGATAACCTCTATCACGATGAAGACGATGACCTCTGGTTCGTGCCCACCGCCGAGGTGCCCCTCACCAACCTCCACCGCGGTGAGATTATTCCGCCGGGGCTTTTGCCCATCTACTATGCCGCCTACACCGCCTGCTTCCGCCGGGAGAAGATGTCGGCGGGAAAGGACACCCGCGGCATTAAACGCGGCCACCAGTTTGATAAGGTGGAGCTTTACAAGTTCACCGAACCGGAAAACTCCGATGACGAGCTGGAAAAACTGCTAAACGATGCCGAACAGGTCTGCCAGAAGCTGGAGCTGCCCTACCGCATCAAAAAGCTCTGCACCGCCGAGCTTGGCTTTGCCTCCCGGCAGTCCTATGATATTGAGATGTGGGCCCCCGGCTGTGAGGAGTGGCTGGAGGTAAGCTCCTGCTCCAGCTGCGGGGACTTTCAGGCCCGCCGGGCTAACATCCGTTACCGCCCCTCCCCGGAAGAAAAACCCCGCTTCGTCCACACCCTAAACGGCTCCGGGCTGGCACTACCCCGCGTTCTTATCGCTTTAATGGAAAACTACCAGCAGTCCGACGGCACAATATTAGTGCCGGAGGTGCTACAGCAGTTCGTGGGGGAGAGGTTTATAAAATAATACCCTCCCGGCTAGACGAGAAGGTTTGACGCTGCCAGCCTAAATATCTATACTTTAGCTAAGCCGCGGAGGGGTGTCCGAGTGGCCTATGGTGACGGTCCTGAAAACCGTTGTTGGTGCAAGCCAACCGTGGGTTCGAATCCCACCCCCTCCGCCACCTTATTTAACTATCTCCCCGTATTTTACCAGACCGGCCATGCCGCTGACCGCCCTCTCGGGTAGGGGAAAAACGGGCACGCCGCTGGCCTCAAGTGCGTTTATCTCGGCGTAAGCCGTCCCCCGCGGGGAATCGAGGCAGACCGTCATCGGCTTTTTAGCCTCCCCGGCTATATCCACCACCGCCCTCATCAGCTCCATGTTGGAGGCATAAAAGACGGCGGCAACTATTATGGCATCTACGCCGTCATCATCCAGGACAGCTTTGAGCATCTGGCGGCAGGCGTTGAAATCATCCGATTTCCAGGCAATGTCAACCGGGTTGTCCACCGCGTTCAGCGCCGAGGCCAGCTTCTTGAGTTTGCTTTTGGTCGCCGCCGAAAACTCGGCCAGCGCCAGCCCTTGCTCACGGCACTTGTCGGCCATGATTATCGCCGGCCCCGCCTGCACCGATAAAATCGCCACCCTGTTTCCCTCCGCCGCCGGCTGGAAAGCCAGCGCCTTGGCGGTATCAACCACCTCGGTAATGCTGTCCACGGCGAGCATGCCCGCCTCTCTAAAAGCCTTCTCGTATAAAGCGTAGTCCCCGGCCGGGGCGCCGGTGTGGGCCAGGGTGGCCCGGCTCATCTCTTCTCCCCTCCCCCCCTTGTAGACCACGATTGGCTTAATTTTGGTTACCCTGCGGGCGGCCTCGATGAGCCGCTCAGGTTCATCCAGCCCCTCCACGTATAGAACGATTACTCTAGTCTCCTTATCCTGCCCGAAATAGCTAACCAGCTCGTCAAAATCAAGGTTGCAGCGGTTGCCCAGGCCGATAGCCTTGCTGATGCCCACGTTGTGATTGGTCAGGGCATGAGTGATATAGATAGTGGTGCCGCCGCTCTGTGCCGCCACCGCCACGTTGCCTATCTGGCTCAAGCTAAGCGTATACTGGAACGAGGCGTTAAGCCGAGCGCGGGGATTAATAAAACCCAGGGTATTGGGGCCGATAATCTTCATCCCCCCCTTATCGGCTATATCTTTAAGCTTCGCCTGCAAATCGGCGCCGATGCCGGTGCCCACCTCCCCGAACCCCCCGCTAATCAAAATAGCCCCCTTAACCCCCTTGGCCACGCACTCCTCTATGGCGGAAAGGGTAAGCTCGGCGGGGATGACCACCATGGCCAGATCAACCTCCCCGGGGATAGCCGCCACCGATGGATAGACCTCCAGCCCGAAAAGCTCTGAGATACCGGGGTTAACCGGGTAGACTTTACCCCCAAAGCCGGCCTCCAGCAGGTTGCCCACGCACATAAAGCCCATCTTCTCCGGGTTGGCCGAAGCGCCGACCACGGCCACACTCCGGGGATAAAAAATACGGTCCATCTGCTCCACCAGATTCATAATTAACCAACCCCTAAAATCTAATCAAACTCAAGCGAGACCTCGTTCAGCATGGCAAAACCCATGGGATTCGTTTCATACCCCTTAACGTACGGCTTAACCAGAACATAGTTCCGCCCGAAAGAAAGGGGGATACAGGCGGCATCGTCAACCAGCATCTGCTCGGCCTGCCGGTAAAGCTCCAGGCTTGAGTTACTGTCCTGCTCCACCCCCGCCGCCTCCAGCAGGGCATCCACCCCGGGGTTGCTGTACTCGCCGTAGTTATTATCGGCGCCGCTGTGAAACAGTATATCCAGAAAGTCCTGCGGGTGCGGGTAGTCGGCAATCCAGCCGGTAGAAAACATCTCGTCCTTCTCCTCGGCCAGGTGATAGAGAAACCTCTCCGGCTCCAGCTGCCTCACCGTTACCTCCACCCCCAGGTTCTCCCGCCACTGGTAAACCACCGCCTCCAATTCACTGGAGATGGCACCTCCCCGGCCGATAGTGGTAATGGTGATGGGCGGCAGCCGGGACACATCGCCGTAGCTGGACTCGGCGATTAGCTCTTTTGCCCCCTCCACGTCATATTCCAAACCGGAAAGGGATTCGTTATAGCCGGGCATACCCGGGGGCAGGATGCCGTCCGCCGGCTCCATGGTGCCCTTGAAGACCAGGGAAACCAGCTTGTCCTTATCAAGCGCCTGGGAAAAGGCGCGGCGGATATTAACATCGTCAAACGGCGGCCGGGCGGTATTAAAACCGATATAATAAAAGCTTAGCTCAGGGACTACGCTCAAATCCATATAAAAGGGCCCGGTCTCATCGGTGACCTTCTCGATGTAGCTGGCGCCGACACCGGCAACATCTATCTCGCCCGTCTCGTACATGTTCATCGGTATTCCGCTCCACAGCAGAAAGACAACCAGGTTCAGTTTAGCCACCCCGCCGTAATAAAGCTCGTTCCTCTCCAGGATAAGCACCTCGGTTTCCCGCCACTGCTTTAGCTTAAAGGGGCCGGTGCCGTTGGGGGAGTGCCACCACCCCCCGCCGGACTCCACATTGGCCCTATCGACGACAAAGGCGGTGGGGTAGGTCAGCTTGGAAAGGAAATAGGATTTGGGGGCGTCTATGGTCACCTCCAAGGTGTAATCATTGATAACCCTCACGCCGCTAATCTCGGTGGCCTGCCCGGCCAACACCTCCCCCACCCCGACGATATCGCCCAGGTAGGTGGCCGCCGTAAACGATCCGGTCAGGGGGGCGCAGGCACGCTCCCAGGAATACTTAAAATCATCGGCGGTGAGCTTTCGCCCATCGTGAAATTTAACATCCTGCCGCAGGTAGAAGGTATAGGTCCGGCCGTCGTTAGTCACCTCCCACCTCTCGGCGATGTCCGGCGCCGGCTCCAGGTTATCGCCAAAGCGCACCAGCCCGCTGAATATCTGCATTAAATACACGTGGGAGGTCATCTCGCCGGAGACGGCCGGGTCGAGGGTATAGGGGTCGATGCCGTAGAGGCTTAAGGTCCCCCCCTCGCCAGCGGGGGGTATCACCCCGTCACACGAGCAGCCGGCTACCAGCAGGCTGCTTAATATTAGCAAAGAAAGCAGTATATATATAATTCTTTTTCTGTTCATACTAGATAATACCCCAGTCCCGGTAGCCCTGCTGAATAACCGCCAGGTACTCCTTGGAAGGCGCCGCTTCGTCGGCGCGCCCGGTTCTGACGTAGGTCACCGCCTCTATCAGCCCGCCGAAGTCATCGTTCACCCCTATATTCACCCTGGTATACAGGTCGGGAGCGCCCTGGTTTTTATCCAGCCGCCTCAGGTCCTCTTCCGAAAGCTCATAGATAGCCCCCAGCACCCTCTCCCCCCGGAAAGGCTGGATGGTAGCCACCCCGCCCCGCCACTTCCGGGACCAGCCGCCGAAGACCAGCTTGTAGTGATGCAGGATAACGATAGACACCGGCCTGGCCGCCGGGCAGCGTTCCTTCATCTGCTGCTTGTTGAGGTTAGAGCCGTAAGCGAAGTAATGCACCGTTCCCCCACGCTGGTTATTCCCGCTAATAATAGCACGCTATCACGAAAATTGGCAAAAAAATTACACAAAATCGTGACAAAAATTACCAGAAAGGGTAATAAAATGTTATAATTTATGTAGTACAATAGTGGTAGGACTAAAGGGGCAATATGGAACAGGTCAAAACTGAACAAGGATCAGGCCTCGGTAAACTCAAGCTCGGCCTTGAATGGGAAGCCGGAGGAACTCCGCCCGGGGATTCGGCGCCGGGGCAGTGGGCGGTGGCAAGACGGGTGCGAGACTGGGCGGTCTTATTCCGCTCCGCCAAAGGAGCTGAATACGTTGTCCATACCTTCCCCTTAACCGAAGCCGGCGAGAGAGCCGCCAAGACTATGGCCGCCAAGCTGGTGGACGTTGCCTGGGGAAAAGGCACCATGGTTGAAAAAACCAAAGCCGACCGGAAACAAGAAGAAACCTCGTCCTGACCCCGTCACCCCTGCCAGCCCCCAAACAACCCCTCCCGCTTCAAGCTGAAGTGTTTTTTATCCCCGATAATTATATGGTCTAATACCTCTATGCCGATAATCTCCCCCGCCTCAGCCAGCCCCCTGGTCAGCTTTATATCATCCTCCGAGGCGGTGGGATCGCCCGAGGGATGGTTGTGGACAAAGATAATCGCAGCGGCGCTGGCCGCTATCGCCTCCTTGTACACCTCCCGGGGGTGGACTATGCTGGCATCCAGGCTGCCGATGGAGATTTCGGCTATTTTTATCAACTGGTTCCTGGTATCCAGCAGCAGCGCCAGAAAATGCTCCTTCTTCTTACCCCCCAGCCTCCCCCTTACCAGGGCAGCCACGGCCTCCGGAGTCTCCACCACCGGCTTATCCTGAGTTTCAGCGTAGCCGCCCAGCCGGCTGGATAACTCAAAGGCCGCCTTAATCTGGGCCGCCTTGGCCAGACCGATTCCCTTCACCCCGGAAAGCTCCTCCACCGAGGCATCGGAGATGCCTTTTAGACCGCCAAACCGGGCCAGCAGCCTCTGGGCGGTGACCATCACCGATTCACCGGAAACGCCCCGCCCCAGCAGCACCGCCAGTATTTCCTGGGCCGATAAGGCCTCCGCCCCGAACCTTTGCAGTCTCTCCCGGGGCCGCTCGGCGGGCGGCAAATCACGGATGGTGAATGATTTCTTGGCTTTATTCACCTTCACGAACCCACCGCCGCCTGGTATTTATCGTTGACATATTCCCGCCACAGGCTGTCCAGTTCGTCCATATCAAAACCGTAAACCGCTTCCAGAGCGTCGTCGTAGCCGCTGCCCCGCTTAAAGGTAGTCAAAAGCTCAAACATCTTACTCTGCCCGTAGCTGGTTATAAGAAACTCTACCAGGCTGTGGCTCTGGGCATAGGAAAGGATGGCCTCCCCGGAATAAGCCGAGAAGGGGCTGCACAGGCTCTGCACCGATATAATGCTGCCCCCGGCTATAGCCTCCCCAAGGCTGCCGCTGAATTCGGAGCCCAGCATCCCCTCACTGCGCATGGCCAGTCCCTCATCCAGCCAGGTAGGCAGGTCGTTATAGGGGTTAAGGGTTATCTGGTGAATAACCAGGTGGGTCAGCTCGTGGGCGATGGCGTCCTTGCCCCAGCTGATATTCTCAGGAGATATGCCGATAGCCATAGTGCTGTACCGGGTAAAGGCCACCCCGCCCGTCCACTCCTGGGGAAAAATCATGGCCCCCTGTAAATCACCGGAATCAGCGTAGATATAGAGCCGGGCCGGTCTCTCCAGCTCGGCGCCGGTATCCTCGGCCAGCCCCTCCAGGTCGGCCTGGGTCGCCGCCATCAATTCCTGGATGAAGGCGTCATCACCGCTGTACCAGAAAAGGGTAACCTTGCCCTCGGTCAGGCTGCGCCAGTCATAGCGGGTGTCATCAAATTGCACCTGCGCCGGCTCAGTTGCCAGCTGATTACCGCCGTCATCGGTTAACTTCCACCAGTATTCCACGCTGGAGCCGGGCGGCAGCCCGCCGGTCTTTATCATCTCCAGAGCCCAGCCGACATCTACTGTGGCAGCGGGGACAAACTCGATATATACCTCGCTTATCACCTCAGCAAAGCCGGCCCGGTCCATGACATAGCACAGGCGGATATCGGTGATATTCTCATCGCTTTGGGCGGATAGACTAAAGTTGAGACGGGAAGGAAAAACGGCCTCCGCCGAGCTTCCTATTACGGCCAGCCCGCTCTGGGCTTGAGCCAGGCTGGGGCTTAATATAGCCACGAGCAAACATAATACTAAAGCTAATACGCCAATCTTTTTAATCATTTTCTCCACCCGGACTTATTTTAAACCCCTTTAATTTTTAGAACCCCATCCCCTGTATCCCCTTCCCCTTTCTATGGGTAAGGGTATACCGGGTAGGGGGTTCTAAAAATTAAAGGGGTTTAAAATAAGTCCGGGTGGAGAAAATGATTAAAAAGATTGGCGTATTAGCTTTAGTA
>JABMRW010000014.1 GCA_013202445.1 Deltaproteobacteria bacterium
ACCTGAGTGGTAATACTCTAATCTCCTAGGTCGGTCGCTGACCTAATAAAGTCAGTGTATTCCCTTCCTTCCGCTATCCAAGGGTTAAGGTGTGTTTTTGATAATTCTGCAGTACCGGCAGGATTGTAGATATAATTTCAGTTGCCGCGTATGGGCTGGTAGCTCAGTTGGTTAGAGCGCAGTCCTGATAAGACTGGGGTCTCTGGTTCGAGTCCAGAGTGGCCCACTTTTTTATTCCCATTTTTCTTTGATGAGAGGTGGTGGAAGTAGGGAGGGGAAAGAGAAATGCTGACTGCTAAGAGTATTGACCATTATTAGACAGAGAAGTATACTTTGCACAGGTAAACTTACACCAGTTATGTGACGCAACCCTGCTATAGAGCAGTCTTAACCTTTGGAATATTATAATGTAAAGGGGAGGTATGTCTATGGCTGGTAGTACAAGATTTCAGAAGCTCCTGGAACCCGGTTATATAGGTTCGATACGCACCAAAAACCACATATTGAAGACAGGCTCAACGTTAGGCTTTTACCCCTGGGAGGATGGAAATATCCAGCAAGCAGTAATAGATAGTTATGAAGCTATAGCTAAAGGTGGCGCGGGTCTGGTAACGGTGGGAGGGGCTCCTCTCGGTGTTCCGCCCGGGATGGGATACAAGATGGATGATGATAAGTATCTCCCCAGTATGACCAGACTGGCTGAGTCAATTAGAAAATATGATTGCCCCGCATTCGTACAAATGTTTCATTTGGGGCCGATGCTTCCGCCGTTTTTAGTGGCTTCGGGACAGGAGGCGTTAGCCGCTTCATCAATGGATAAAAGCGAGCTACCCCTGCCGACCCTGCCCGTTTCCAGGGAACTAACCGTCCCTGAAATCGAGGAGATAGTGCAGGAATTCGGCAACCAGGCGGAGAGGATTAAAAAAGCTGGATTTCAGGGCATAGAGTTAAATGCCGGCTGTAATCACCTGCTTAATAGTTTCCTATCCCGTGCCTGGAATAAACGCCAGGACGCTTATGGCATCGGCAGTATAGAGAGCCGGGCCAAAATTGTGGTTGATATAATTAAAGAGATAAAAAGGCGCAACGGCAAGGATTTCGCCATCATTGCCCTTATTAATGGTGCCGAACCGGGACTGGAAAAGAGTATAACTCCTGAGGAGAGCCAGGGGATTGCTAAAGCACTGCAAGAAGCCGGTGCCGATGCCATCCATGTGAGGGCCGAATTTTATAGCAGGCCCAAAGACTTTGGCCTGCGTGATAGCACCCAGTTCCCCGATATAGGCTTTTATCCGGATAATCCGTATCCGGATATGCGTGTTATTGATGCAAGCCGTCATGGGGTAGGGGGATGGGTGCCTCTAGCCGCCGTCGTTAAGAAAGCGGTCTCGGTACCTGTTATTACCGTGGGCAGGCTCGACCCTGAACTCGGTGAGGAAATACTGCGTCGCGGTATGGCGGACTTCATTACCTTCAACAGACGCCTGATGGCAGACCATGACCTTCCCAACAAGCTAGCCGAAGGGAGGCTGGAGGATATCCGCCCCTGCACCGGCTGTACCACCTGCTTTGATAATAATGAGCACGGCAATCCTCCGCTATGCCAGGTGAACGCTTCCATTGGGAAAGAGAAGGAATACGAAATTAAACCAGCCCAGAAGAAGAAGAGGGTTATGATAGTCGGCGGCGGGCCGGCGGGGATGGAAACAGCCAGGGTGGCGGCGTTGAGGGAGCATGAGGTAATACTCTATGAGAAAGAGCCCAAATTAGGGGGCTCAATGCTACTGGCTGCCATGGTAAAGGGGTTTGACAGGGAAGATATCTTAGGTCTGGTTGGCTACTTTAAAATCCAGATAAACAAGCTGGGTGTGGATGTAAGGCTGGGCAAAGAGGTTAACCGGTCAGTCATCGAAGAGGTTAAGCCGGACGTGTTAGTCATTGCCGCTGGAGGGGCACATGATATTCCGGAGATACCCGGAATCGATAGGCGCAATGTGGTCACCAGTTGTGCCCTCCATCGGAGACTTAAGAGTTATCAGAGGCTCTTTGGACCCAAGGTTCTAAGGTGGCTGACTCAATTCTGGATGCCCATTGGGAAAAGGGTTGTTATCATGGGGGGTAATATACAGGGCTGCCAGACAGCTGAGTTCCTGGTTAGGCGAGGTAGGAAGGTGACCATAGTGGACACGACCCAGGAAATCGGGGATGGGTTGTTAGAAATGTATGTCAAGCCGCACCTTCTTGATTGGCTGGATAGAAAAGGGGTGACCATGATGCCCGGCGTTAAATATGAGGAGATAACCGACAAGGGGCTGACCATCACTAATAAGGAGGGGAAGAAGCAGACCATTGAAGCCGATACAATAGTTACGGCAATGCCGCTGCTGCCAAACACTGATCTCCTTAAAAGCCTGGAGGGCAGCGTTCCTGAACTCTACGCCATTGGCGATTGCAAGGAGCCCAAACTGATAGTAGATGCTATTGGTGATGGCTCGCGCATTGCCCGTGCCATTTAGATATAACTTATAAAGTTACGTTGATTACTGATACTTGACGAGAGAAAGGAAAATGGGAAAACTTGAAAAGTTGCTCGAACCTTACCAGATAGGGTCAGTAAAGACCAGGAATCGGATGATAAAAACGGGCGCGACGACGTCGTACTGGCACGAAGACGAACTTCACATGAACAAGACAATCTTAGCCTACTATGAAGCAATAGCCAGAGGCGGCGTCGGTCTGTTGATAGTAGAATCCCCGACCATTGATTACCCTTCAAGCTCCCGGTGGAAACAGATATATCGCCTGGATGAAGATAAATACATTGAAGGCCTCAGCGAGTTGGTACAGGTAATCCACAAACATGGCTGCCCGACTTTCATGCAAATGGTCCACCTTGGCACCTGGCAGAACCCGCTTTTTAATAACCAACCACCCATTTCCAACAAGCCGCCGGAAGGAGCTTCGCCCGTCAAACTGGATTCACCGGGTGATTTTCATCGTGATTTAATTAGAGAACTCACCATCCCCGAGATTGAGGATAAAATTAATAAGTTTGCCAGTGCCGCGGTACGGGCGCAAAAGGCAGGCTTTGACGGGGTAGATATAAACGCCGGCAGCACTCATCTGGTGCACAACTTTCTGTCCCCCTTCTGGAATAGACGGCAGGATGCCTATGGCGGCAGCCGGGAAAAAAGAGCCCGGTTTCTGGTGGAAATCATAAAAGAAATCAAAAAACGTGCCGGGCAGGATTTCCCGGTCTGCGTTTGTATGAATGGCATCGAAATTGGTCGGACTGTCGGTGCCGATGATAGCAAATGTATAACCGTTGAGGATAGCCAGGGGCTGGCCCGGCTATTTCAGGAAGCCGGCGCCGACGCCATTCAGGTAAGAAATCAGTGGTTGGGATATCACGTCGGCGGGTTTCTGCCTGACTACCTTTTCTATCCGGAAGCTCCAATTCCTTTGAAAACCTTCCCCAAAGAATACAACTGGAGCCATAGGGGAGCAGGAGCTAATATATACCTGGCCGAAGGAATGAAAAAGGTGCTATCTATTCCGGTCATTGTTGTCGGCCGAATTTCCCCCGAGCTCGGGGAGAAAGTCTTGCGAGAGGGTAAGGCAGACTTTATTGCTATGACTAGGGGCATATTCGCCGACACGGAACTGCCCAATAAGGTGGCGGAAGGAAGATTAGAAGATATCGCCCCCTGCACGGCCTGCGGCACCTGCCTGGACCAGAGTATCCAGATGAAACGGCGCTGCCGGATTAGTGCGGCTACAGCCACAGAGAAATATACAATTGACAAAGCGGAGAAGCGGAAAAAGGTGGTGGTGATTGGCGGCGGACCGGCCGGGATGGAGGCGGCCAGGGTGGCGGCGTTGAGGGGACACGATGTAACCCTTTATGAAAAAACGTCTAAACTGGGTGGACTGCTACCCCTGGCAGCACTGATAAAAGGTGTTGAACTTGAAGACCTGCCGGGTATGGTTCGCTATCTTAAAATTCAGCTTAATAAGCTTGATGTAAAAACGGAGCTTGGCAAAGAGGTTAATAGCTCGCTAATTGAGGAGATTAAGCCGGATGTGGTTATTGTAGCTAACGGCGGTATACTTGTCTCCCCCGATATTAAGGGAATCAATAACCGTAGAGTCCTGACTACTCCCGCCCTGCACCGCAGGGTAAAACCTTACCTGAAATTGTTTGGGCCGAGACTGCTGGGGTGGCTGACCAAATTCTGGCTTCCCGTTGGCAAGAGAGTCATTGTTATCGGCGGCGGGATACACGGTTGTGAAACAGCCGAGTTCCTGGTTAAGCGAGGCAGGAAGGTTACCATAGTGGACACCGCCGAGGCTCTGGGCGAGGGAATGATAGACTTCCGGTTGGGATTACTCCTCGACTGGTTCGAGAAAAAAGGCGTGACCACGATTACCGGAGTTAAATCTATGGAGATAACAGATAAAGGGGTGACTATCACTACTAAGGAAGGGGAGCAACAGACAATAGAAGCTGATAGCATAATGCCAGCTGTACCACTGGCGCCAAATACCGGGTTAGTTAAAAGCCTTGAAGGGAAAGCTCCTGAAATCTATGCCATTGGCGACTGTGGCGAGCCCCGCATGATAGTAGACGCCATTGCCGATGGCTGGAGAATTGCCAATAAAATATAGGAGAGGGTTGGCAAAAATTCCACTAAAAGAGGTGCAGTATGACATTAGAGGAAATGGAAAAAAGGCTGAAGGCCAGTGAAGATGCTCTAAAGGAGCTGGGGAAAAGGGTCAGGGTTACCGAGGATATTCAGGAGATTCATGAGGTGCAGAGGCGCTATGTTAATGCCCTGATATGCACCGAATGGGACGATTGTGCGGATTGCTTTTCCGAAAACGCCAAGGTGGATGTTTACCTCCACGAACCGGTCACGGGCAATGCGGCAATTAGAAAGTGGTTCAAAGAGGAGCTTTCCAAGACGCATGCCGGCAAGGAAGGTGACGTTCTTGTTCACCCCGTTATAGAGCTTGACGGCGACAAGGCCAAGGGTAAGTGGCTGCTGTATATGATGTATTGCTACCCCCGCACCGGGCAGTCACTGTTCTGGGTACAGGGTTTCTACACCATGGAATACGTCAGAGAGAAAGGCAAGTGGAAAATCAGCTACATGAACTGGGAAGAGCGCATGGGACTGCCTGGTGGTGGTCCGCCGACTGGCCTTTTTTAGATATAGCGGGTATAATCTAGGAGTTGTCTAATTCCTCTCTGTAGCTTTGTCGGGAAGGTTTAACTTTAGGCTTGTTTGGTTTGTTTTCGTTTAGGGAAAGGAGAAAATCGCGTGGACTTTCAATTCACTGAAGAGCAGGAAAGGTTCCGGCACGAAGTCCGTTCCTTTCTGGATAAGGAGCTGCCATCGAACTGGGTGGACTACATAGGGACAGCCTTCGACGACACCGTAGCCCCCATTAAAGACGGTGAGCAAATCTTTAGAGACATGGCGCTTAAGTTGGGCCAGAAAGGCTGGCTATCTCTCTTCTGGCCCAAGGAATACGGAGGCCAATCTTGCTCTTACGTGGATTTCCTCATCTATTTAGAGGAAATAGCAAGCCGTGGCTCACCAGGCTACAACGCTGTTGGTTCCAAAATGCTGGCGCCCACCCTGTTTAAATACGGCACCGAGGAACAAAAGGAGAAGCATCTTAAGCCAATTGCCAGGGGAGAGGAGCTTTTGTGTGAAGCATTCACTGAACCCGATGCCGGCTCTGATATTGCCTCCCTTCAGACAAAAGCTGTCAGGGACAACAATGACTACATAATAACCGGGCAGAAGACCTGGAGTACCTTTGCCAAGTATTCGGACTGGTGCTGTATGCTGGCTAGGACCGACCCGGAACTGAAGAGACACCGCGGTATCAGCTTTTTCCTGGTTGATTTGTCTACGCCAGGAGTTACCGTCAATCCTATAATTGACATACAGGGCGAGCCGGACTTCTGTGAGATATTCTTTGAGGACGCCAGGGTGCCGAAGGAGAACCTTATCGGTGGGGAAAATGAGGGGTGGAAAGTGGTGCAAACGATGTTGAGCTATGAGCGCATCGCAATTGGCCCGGTAGCGGTAGTACGAAGTATGATTGACCGGATGGTCAGGTATATCAAAGATAACCCGGAAAGGCAATGGCAGAACGCCGGGCAGGCGTTAGCTCAATTGAAGGTAGAGGCTGAGGTTGGGCGTCTTATCTGCTACCGGCTGGCCTGGTTGCACGATAATGGTATGGCTACGGCTCAAGATGCGGCTATGGTGCGATTATATGGCACCGAATTATTCCAGCGTGCCGCCAGTGCAGGTATGGAATTATTGGGATTATATAGCCAGCTTGGTAAAGAGGATAGCCGGGCACCTTTACAGGGGTGGTTCAGACATTTTTACCTATCGTCTATAGGGGTGACTATAGCCGCCGGGACTTCGGAAATCTTAAAGAACGTAATTGCCGGTATTGGCCTAAAATTACCCAGAGAATAATAAATAAAGGCAAGCCCCGCCGGAAGTAATTGACGCCCTGCCCCTAAGGCAACCCTGTAAGGCGACTCATATTGAGATAGTATTATTCCCTGTTAAGGTCGGGCAGGATACTTTCGTAGTAGTCCAGTGATTGGGGATTAGTCAGGGCGTCCCTGTTGGATACCGGTCTGCCGTGTATGATGTTGGTGACCGCGCTTTCCACTTTTTTCATGTTGAGCGTGTAAGGGATATCTGGCACTACAATAATTCGCGCCGGAACATGCCGCGGAGATGCGTTGTCACGAAGGGTCTTCTTGATTTTCGCCTGCAACTCATCAGTTAAACTGTGTCCCTCGGCCAGTTTAACGAAGAGAATGATACGCTGGTCACCTTTCCAATCCTGTCCTATAGCCAGGCTATCAGCGATCTCCTCCAGTTTCTCTACCTGGTTGTATATTTCGGCTGTTCCTATGCGGACTCCGGAAGGTTTTAAGACGGCGTCCGAGCGGCCGAAAAAGGTTATTCCCCTGGTATCGCTGTGAATCATGACGTAGTCCCCGTGACGCCATATCTTTGGGTAGACAACAAAGTAGGCATCTTTATATCTCTTGTTGTCCGGGTCGTTCAAGAAGTAGAGGGGCATGGAAGGGGCGGGGGCTTCACAGACAAGCTCTCCCAATTGGTCAAGCACTGGCTTGCCCTTTTCGTCGTAGCAGTTTATCTTCATCGCCAGCCCCGCCTTCTGCAGCTCACCGGCGTAGACGGGGACGGTAGGACTGCCGATAGCGAAACAGCCGTTGATGTCGGTGCCGCCAGAGATAGAATTAAAGTGCAGGTCTTTTTTAATCTCTTTATATACGTATTCAAAACCCTCGGCGGAGAGAGCTGAACCAGTCTGGAATATCTCCCTCAGTGACGATAAATCATAGTCCTTGCCCGGCTGCATACCCTCGCTTTTCAGGTAGTTAATTAACGTGGCGCTGGTACCGAATATGGTAATCTTTTCATCCTGTATCAGTTTCCACACCGCACCCGCATCAGGATAAAGGGGATTACCGTCGTATAGTACTACGGTAGCGCCGGTGCCCAGGGCACTGATAAGCCAGTTCCACATCATCCAGCTGCAGGTGGTTATGCAGTAAATTTTATCCTCCCGTTTCAAATCGCTGTGAAGCATCAGCTCTTTTAAATGGTTAATGAGGATGCCACCGCCTCCCTGAACCATGCACTTCGGCTTGCCGGTTGTTCCTGAGGAAAACATGATAACCGCCGGATGGCTAAAAGGCAGCTGTTCAAATTGAATATCGGGGTGTTTCTCACCGGCTATGAATTGCTCGTAGTAAATGGAGTTGGGTATATGGCTGATATCGGTTTCCTGCTCCGTGTAACGAACCACGACGACTTTCTCCAGAGAGGGTATGCCTCTGGCCACCTCGCCAGCGTTGGCTAGGGAATCAAAGGGCTTACCCTTATAAAAATAGCCATCAACGGTGAACAGAACCTTGGGTTCAATCTGACCAAAGCGGTCCAGCACCGCCTGCTGGCCGAGATCAGTGGCACAGGAAGACCATACAGCGCCAATACTGGTCGCCGCCAGCATGGCGATAGCCGTCTCCATCAGATTGGGCATATAGGCCGCTACCCTGTCTCCGGACTTGACCCCCATCTGGCGCAGGGATTTGGCCAGACGGGCCACGGAATCATAAAGTTCGGCGTAGGTCATTTCAGCCGATTTCTGGTTCTCTCCTTTGAAGATAAAGGCAACGTGGTCGTCCCTGTATCTGAGCAGATTTTCGGCAAAATTCAACCTGGCGCCGCCAAACCAGCCGGCACCGGGGAACTTGCTTAGGTCATCGACTACCTCTTCATACTGGCGGGAAGCTATAATCGGGGCGAACTCCCACATGGCCGCCCAGAAGTCCGGAATCTGCTTAACCGACCAGTCATATAGCTTATCATATGAATCAATCATAAGACCGTATTTTTGGTTGACAAAGCTAGTGAACCGGGTCATGTTGGCTTGTTGAATAACTTCCTCTGTGGGTTTCCAAATAGGCACTTTCATAGCACTCTCCCCTTTACTATTATACTTCAAGCGGTAAAGGCAACCGCCGTCACCCCTTGTAATTATATGCTCTTTTCTTTGCCGGCTCGTTCTGCCGCCTTCTCCCCTATCAAGGCAGAGATTTCAGCAGTTGTGCCTACGTGTATCGCTCTGGCTGGACAGGCGGCTTCACAAGCGGTTTGTCTTCCTTTTTGTCTTTCTTCTCCAATTCTGTGAATACACAGGTCACACAGATACATTCTACCATCATAAAACTGGGGAGCGCCATAGGGACAAACCCAGAGGCAGAACTTGCAGCCTATGCATTTATCTTCGTCAATCAAGGTTATGCCAGTATCGTTATCTTTATAAAGAGCGGAGCGGGGGCAGGCTTTGATACACGGCGCGTCAAGGCAGTGCAGGCAGGGAATCGGCAAAAAGTACTGGTGTACCTCGTCATCATGTATCTGCGGGCCGACCTGGTAGACTCTGATCAGGTTGGGGCCGGTGGGGTTGCCAAGGGGCGGTTTTACCGGTTCCGGCGGCAAACTATGCTCCAGTTTACAGGCTACTATACATGAGTAACAACCGACGCACTTGTCTTTGTCGATGAATATGGTCCTGTTCAATTACTCATCCTCTACCTTATAGATTTTGCAAAGCAATGCCCTGAATGTTGCTGAGCCCATGGCCGGGTCAAAGGGAGGGTCGTTTCTGGTAAGGACGTTGGCGCTGCTTTTCCATATACCGTGGTCCGGCCCCGGGTCCTCAGGGTACCACCATGAGGCTTGAGCCACCACTACTCCAGGGTCTATTCCGGCAAATACTTCGGCTACCTGTTTTATTTTCCCTCTCGGCGTTTCAATCCATACCCAGTCTCCGTTTTTAATGCCAAGGCTGCCCGCGGTTTCGGGATGTATCTGCACTATGGGGTATGGTTGTCTTTCCCTCAGCCAGGGTACCTGGCGGTATTGCGAATGGAAGTAGTAGGGCGAGCGTCCTCCCGTAGAGAGGATAAAGGGATATTCTTTGGCAAGTTCCGGGGTGGAATAGGGGCTTTCGTTGGGCTCAAGATAGTAGGGGAGGGGGTCATAACCTAGCTTTTCCATCACCGTAGAGTAAAGCTCTACCTTTCCCGTGTTGGTGGCAAAGCCGCCGCCCTTTTGCCAGTAGTCCGTCTTATATTTGTAGTAGGGCTGCTCCTTCCCCATTTTGGCCAGAAAGCCCATTCCGGTAAATTCTTTCCAGGTTATATTAGCTTTTCTCAGCTGATAGTTCAGCATCTCTTCAACGTTGTCAAACCAGTACTCGGGGGCGAGCCTTTTGCCGAGTTCGTTATAGATTTTGTTGTCTGGCCAGGCCTCACCCGGCGGGTCTACCACCTTGTGTATGGCTCCAATAATGAAACGAGGATGCATATCATGAATATCGTCTGACTCAAGCCAGTGGGCCGCCGGCAGGACTATATCGGCATATTCTACAGTCGGTGACATATAGAGGTCGGCCGCAGATAAAAACTCCGCGTTCAACAGGCCCTCTTTTACTTCTTTAGTGTTGGGATAGGCCACCAGGGGGTTGGTTCCCTGGAGATGCATGACCCGGATTTGAGAGGCGCCTTCCCTCAGTTGTTTGAAGATGGTATGCATATGGGCCATAGCCATTGGCGGAGAAGACAAAAGCTTGAATTGGTCAGCCCCGATAGCAGGCTCCTCTGGTGCCGGTACCTCCATGGCAAACTCTTCCAGCGGGCCGGTGTCAGGGGGTACCCAGTTAATCATGCTGCCGGGTCTTTCAATATTTCCCGTAACCGCCATAAGGCATACTATCGCCCTTAAGGTCTGTATGGAGTTGTTGCCTGCTTCCAGGCTTTCTCCTATTTGTATGCAGCCGGGCTTTTCTGTAGCCAGTATTCTGGCGGCTTTTATAATTTTATCTGCCGGAATCCAGGTTATTTCGGCCACTTTTGCCGGAGGATACTCTTGAACCCTTTCCCTGAGTTTTTCAAAGCCGTATGTCCAGTTCTGGACAAAGTCCCGGTCATATAGCCCCTCGTTGATTATCACGTTGAGCATACCGAGGGCCAGTGCGGCGTCGGTGCCGGGTCTGACTTGCAGCCACAGGTCGGCTCTGCCGGCAAGGCGTGTGGCTCTGGGGTCTATAAGAATTAAATGCTCCGCCTTATCAAGCGAATTCAGAAACCAGACCGCCATTTCGCCATCGGCATTGGTGATTTCAAGCTGTTTTCCCCAGGAAATCTGTGTCTTGGGGTATTCCCCACCCCACCCGTGATAATCACAATACAGTCTGCCGCCGACTGTTGTGCCGAAAACAGCCAGTCTCGGACCATAGCAGAAATCGGCGGGCACGCCTATGTTTGGTGTGCCGATTGACCTGGCAAACCTGAATGTGTATCTATTGTAGCCTCTGCCAGTTCCCTGACATATAGCTACGGAACCGGCTCCATATTTCTTAATGCTGCCCTTTATTTTGCCGGCGACCGTTTCTAAAGCTTCTTCCCAGCTGATTCTTTCCCATTTACCCTCTCCTCTATCGCCTTTCCTCTTCATGGGGTAAAGAATACGGTTGGGGTTGTAAACCTCCTGAAAGCTTGCCAGACCTTTGGCGCACATAGTTCCCCTGGTTGATGAATCCGGGTTGCCTTCTATGTGAGTTATTTTGCCGTTTTCTACGGTAGCCAGAACCCCGCAGCCTCCGTGGCAACTTTTGCATGTAGTTGTGATAACTGCTTTATCGGGTTGCATTTTCATCACCGTTGTCTTTTGAGACGTTGATAAAAGAGTATATTTTTAAGCTACAAGGTTTGCCGAGCTGTGAATGTCCAAGAGCGCGTCCTTGATATTGCCGATGTCCTTTCGCTCCTTGATATAACCGTACATCAGCCCTACCTTGTCTACTATGCCAATAGCCTGATAGCAATCTATATGATTGTCTTTTATAGATATCTTTTCATAGACGCCTTTTTCTTTATTAGCGCAGGACAAAACCTCGTAATTTTCACCGTATCTTCGTCCTATCGAGATAACAGGTGGCTCCATGCCCTTGAGCGCTACTAGGCCGGGAGAAGCTCTGTATGTGTTTTCAATGCCAATTAAATTGCAGCCGGCAGTCCAACCCTGGTCGATGGCATTGTACCAATTGAATGCGAGTTCGTACCCGCCATAGGGGTTTATTGATTCGGCGACATCTCCGGCGGCGAATATATTGGGCACATTTGTCCGCATCTTTTCGTCGACCAGTACTCCTTCGTTTACCTTGACCCCGGATGATTTAAGGAAGCCAATATTAGGCTTGACGCCGACGGCGACGAGGATCAGGTCTGCCGATATTTCCTTATCCCCCGCAATAACCCCCGCTGCCCGGTTGCCTCCGGTTATTTCGGAAACACCTTCTCCGAGCATAAATCTGATTCCCGAGCCGGTTAATTTATTTTCGACATGCCGGGCAAGGGCCTCATCCAGTATCTGCGGCAGAATTTGACCAAGAAGCTCTATAACCAACACATTTCTGCCTATCCTGTTTAGAGCGATTGCGGCCTCTACGCCTATCACTCCGGCCCCAATAATTATAGCATTTTCGGCACCCGGTGTTTGTTGTGAAAGCCTTTTGGCGTCATCTAATCTATTGAAAAAATAGACCCCTTCTTTATCAATTCCCTTTATGGGAGGTTTAAGCGGTGATGCTCCGCTGGCAATCAGTAATTTATCGTAGCTTATTTCCTGGCCTCTTTCTGTGACCACCTTGTTCCGGCTATCTTCTACTTTAACCACCCTCTGCCCTAGCAGTTTATCGGGAGAAAGACCATAGTCATCTCTGAGTAGAGTCTTTTCTTCCCCAAGTTCTCCGGTTAGATAGTCAGCTAGAAACATTGGAGAGTAGGGCGCTGTATTTTCATATGAAATTATAGTGATTTTCAGCTCTTTTTTATTGGAGGCAGCTCCGCAGGTTGCGATTGCCTCCGAGGCTTTAACTGCGGCAGGCCCGTTTCCAATTATGACGATCTTCATAGCTCAATTCCTGAAGGGGCATTCGAATCCTTCGGGCCATCTAACTTCCCCCCACAAAACCGAGGGTGCATTCTCTTTATGACCCAAGTCAATAGGCGTTATTTATTTTTTGTCGCTTTTACTTGTTTCCGTTTTTTTGCTCTCTTTAGCAAGCTTTTTTGAGCGTTCCTCATCGTGGAAAAGAACGTCTTTGCCCTTAAACCATTCAACGGAGCTGATATTGGCATGCTCCACATTCTTGCAGAAGTCTCCGAACATTTCAGTGCCGAATGTCATGTCGAGGTCGTCGACGATGCGCTGCTTCCAGGGTCTTTTTATAACCTGAGCGGTCAGGCGTCTGATGGTGCGGTGACGGGCCATGATGTAATCGGCGATTTCATACGCTCTGGGGAGTAATTTGTCGCGTGGAACCACTTCGTTTATCAGGCCAAATTCCAGTGCCTGCTGTGCTGTGAACTTCTGATTCATATACATGGCATAAGCGGCTTTCCTGATGCCCATAAGTTCGATTAAGCAGCTGTGGATGCCGTCCCCGGGGACGATATCATACAGGAAATGCGGGTCAGCAATTACGGCATCGTCGGACATGATGCAGATATCGCACATCAGAGCCAGTTCGGCATGTCCGCCGGTACCGCTCAGCACACCAATCGTCGGAACCTCTACGTCCTGAATCATTGCAATAAGCATTCTGCGACCGTCAATAAACATATGCTCATACCTGGTGTATGCCGGTTCCGTTATCTCCGGCGCCCAGCTTTCGGATTCGAATTCGTTGATCCAGTTTTCTCCTGTCCCCGTAAAGATCACTAACTCAATGTCAGAGTCGCTGCCTACAATACGCCACATCTGGCCTATCGCCCTGTGCAGCTCCATACTCCATAATTGTGGCTCCCCTTTTGTATGCATCCTGACCAAGAGTACGCCGTCATCGCGCTTTTCCATATAGAAATGCTCTTTGAACATCTCCTTATAGTCTTCGTACTTTGGCCATTTCACGAACTTCGTTTTACTCATATAAAGTCCTCCTTTTTTTATTTTGACGTTGTTAAGTATTCACTCCTCTGCCAAACTAATTCAAGCTGTGCCCTGCCCCCAATAGTGATACCACTAAATAAGTATATAAACAGGATTCCAATCTTAAGCGCGCTGGGAATTTCCAGCGCGCTTCTATATATAATTCTATATATAATATATTCCAAACCGGTTGGACTTATTTGATCTCGTCTTCCTCTTGGCCTCCGTTAACGCGGGGACGTATGACCTTGCCGTTCTTCTCGGCTTTGCGAACGAGTTCGGCTTCTTCGTGAGCCCAATGCCAGTAGTTAACCTCGTGGGGAGAATGTTCGGTGGCGGTGACGTACATCTCGCTTGAGAAGGAGTTACGCAGCTCGTTTGCGATATCTTCCTTCCAAGGCTTGCGGAGCTGCTGGGTAGTGATGCGTCGGGTTACTCGCGAGCCGGTGCGCATAATGAGCTCGGCGATTTCCCGGGCGCGCTTATAGCAGGATTCGACGTCAGGGCAGATCTCGTTGACCATACCCAGAGCAAGGGCTTTTCGTGCCGTGATGATCTCGCCGGTCAGCTCGGCGTAAGCGTATCTTTTGCGGCCCATGAGCTCGCGCCATGGGATCTGAATGCCGTCACCGGGAACCATGTTGACGCGGAAATGCATATCTGTTGTCCAGGCGTCCTCTGTGCAGAGGGTGATATCGCTTAACAGTACCAGGTCCGTGTGGAAGGCGGCGCCGTTCCAAACCCCGATTGTGGGAACCTCGACGTCAAAAATCTGGCCTTCTACATCATTTGTACCGTCATAGTATTGATATTCATACATCCTCCAGGCCACTTCCGGATCCGATGCAAATTCAGTAGCAGGTTGCCATTTTCCATCTTTGAGCCGGCCTATGCCTTTAGTGAAATCCTTGCCTGTGCCGCCCAAGATTATGATCTCATTGTCTGGATCCCGGCCTGCCCAGTCAAAAAAGTAGTGAAGGCCCTGATGGGCGGAAGCCCCCCACTGCATGCTGTCGCCGTCGGTATGAAGTCGCGCTTCGAGGATGCCGTTTTCCCGCTTCATCATGAGGCAATGCTTGAGCTTTTCCGAGTACTCTTCAAAAGGCATATGAGGAATTGTCCCTATTTCCTCATGCGGCATCTCCTTGCGTTTTCCAGCATCGGATTCATAATTCGCTTTAATCATTGTTATTGCCCCCTTCCTTTTACTAAATTATTCATAGGAATTTTTGACCTGCCCTCACTAGTGATACCACTCTTTAAGTCATTATTAACAAGATACGCCCTTCTCCAACCCGAACTGGCCTATTTTCGCACTTTTTCTGTATATCACCGTAGCTAATATTTGTCAAGTTGGCGTAGCTGTCCCAGGCCTGCTTTTTTATTCTTCTTCTTTGCCCCAGTTCTGCATGAGCTGCTTTAAGCGTTGGGCGAGCTTGGGGTCGGCGCGCAGGCGCTGGATGAAGATGGGGCACCCTTCCAGCAGGGAGTTCTGGGCGGCGCTGGCCATGCTGGAGAGCAAATTCTGCATCCCCAGGTCTGCCTGCTGGGTTACATCCATTCCCGGCGCCGAGGATTCCAGCTGGCGGCGGATGTCTTCGGCGCTGAACTTCATCGGCGTGACGCAGGCCTTGTACCAGGGGCAGTCCTTGCACTGGGCTATGGCATTGGCTTCGTCTAAAATATCACCCATAGCTAACCTCCGTTGGCCGTCTCTAGTTGAGCTGGCTTAAGATAGTTTCTATCTCCGCCTTGCTCCGGAAAGGGCCGACCTTAATTTTCTGAATTACGCCGTCTTTATCAATGAAGAAGGTGGTGGGGATGCCCATTACGTTATATTTCTGGGCTACATTGGCGTTGCTGTCAAGCAGGACGGTAAAGGAGAACCCCTCACTCTGCATGAACTGGGCTACCTTAGAAGAGCTCTCGGCGATATTGATGGTCAGCAGCACCAGCGTCTCTTCCGGCCAGTCTTCATAAATCTGCTGCAAAAAGGGCATCTCGTGGCGGCAGGGGCCGCACCAGGTTGCCCAGAAGTTGACCACTACCGGCGTGCCCTTGAGCTGGCTGAGAGCGATGCTTTGCCCGTCGAGGGTGTTGAGCTCAAAGTCGGGTGCCAGCTTGCCTACCTCCGGAGCCGGAGCTTCATTTGGGCAGGAAGTGGCTACTACGCCCAGAGCCAGCAGCATAACCAGTATTGCCGTTAGCTTCTTTTTCATAGCTAACCCCTTTTAATTTTACCCTAAATCCCACCCTGAAGCCAGATAAGCTTGCCGGTGAGGATGAGGATGCCGACGGCGATGAGCAGCAGGCCACTTATAATATAGCTCCAGGTGGAGTAGCGGTAGATGCGCCTTAAGAAGGGGCGGAGGGAATCGAAGGTGGCGCCGATAATGAGGAAGGGGAGGCCCAGCCCCAGAGAATAAACAGCCAGCAGGGCGGCTCCCTGCCAGGCGGTCTCAGAGCTCCAGGCCAGGGTGAGGATGCCGCCCAGTATGGGGCCGACGCATGGGGTCCAGGCCAGGGAGAAGATGGCGCCGATGATGAGTGAGCGCAGGTAGCCGGTGGTGGCGCCTGTCGACGGCGCCAGCCGTTTCTCGTAGTTGAGCCAGGGGATTTTGAGGGAGGCCAGCAGGAACACGCCGAAGGCGATGAGCAGGCCGCCGGCTATGGTTTGGGTCAGCGCCAGAGTGGCGCCAATAGCGAAGCCGAGCAGACCGACGCTGGCACCGAGGATGGTAAAGACCAGGGTGAAGCCGGCGACAAAGCTGAGTGAGTGGAAAAACAGGGGCAGGCGTTTCTTATCGGCCTCCGGCTCCAGTATTTCCGGGCCGCAGACGCTGGCCAGATATACCGGCACCAGGGGCAGGACGCAGGGGGTGAGGAAAGATAGCAGCCCGGCGCCGAAGGCGACTAAAAGCGATACCTGTTCCATAGATAGATTAATGCTAATTGATTGGGCGCTGAATATCAAGCGGGGCCGCAGCGGGCGGATAGTTACTTATGAGTGATAATGGTCTATAATAGCGCTGAGTAAGATGAGGCCGTTAAGCTACAGTCAGATTTCCCTGTACCAGACCTGCCCCCTGTGCTATAAGCTCCAGTATATCGACAGGCTGGAGACTAAGTATAAGGGCTATTTCAGCTTCGGTACCACCATGCACGCCTGCGCTGAGTATTTCTTCAAGGTTAAAGTTCCGCCGCCGCCGCCGCTGGAAGAGCTATTACAGTTTTATGATAAGAACTGGCTTTCGGCGGGCTATGAGTCGGCCGAGGAGGAAGCCAACTATAAAGTTTACGGGCGGGAGATGCTGGCTAAGTTCTGGGAGATTCACCAGCCCGGTTTCCGGATGCCGATAGCCGTGGAGTGGATGTTCTACATCAATGTTGAGGGGATAAAGCTGCGGGGTTTTATCGACCGCGTCGATAAACTGGACAGCGGCGGGCTGGCTATCGTTGACTACAAGACCGACCGCGAGCTTTTTACCAATGACTATTTAGCCCGGAACCTCCAGCTCACTTTGTACCAGATGGCGGTGGCCCAGTCCTGGTTCCTGCCCGTGGAGAGGCTTACTCTCTACCACTTCCGCACCAACACCTCCTGCAGCTGCCCGCCCCGGGATGAGGCCCGGATTGAGGCGGCCAGAAGGCTGGTGCTTGAGGTGGCCGAGAGCATTGCCGCCGGAAGGTTTCCCGCTATTGAGGGCGAGCGCTGCCCCTGCGATTTCCCCGAGCACTGCCCCTACTACCAGCATAAGTTTGTGCCTGAGGCGAAAGAGGCGGGGATTTCCGGTGAGGTGGCGATGGCCGGGGCGGTGGAGCGCTACGTTTCCCTGCAGAGCCAGATAAAGGAGCTGCAGCTGGAGCTTGACGAGCTAAAGCGAATGCTGGCTGATTTCTGCCGGGTGGAGGGGCTGAACCGGGTCTATGGCGCCGAGCACGCCCTCACCTACAAGCTGGTGGAGAAGACCGGTTTCAGCGAGGAAGAGGTCAGAGCCCTGCTGGAGCCGGCGGGGCTTCTGGGCAGGGTGCTCAGCCTTGATTCGGCCAAGCTTAAGGAGTTAATCAGCGACGAGGCGGTAGCTAAGGATATCAGGAATAAGCTGGAAGCCTTAAAGCAGGTCGTGGCCAGCTATCCCCAGTTCTGGCCGAGGCGGCTGGTTGAGGAAGAGTAGCCATGGCGGTTTATTAGAAAGATGGCCGGAGTAGATGTTTTCCAACTATCAATCGCTGTCTTTTAACTACGGCGTTATTGTTCAAGCCCTGGAAGAGAGCGTCAAGCGCAACCTGACCGACGGGATGCTGCTCTCCGGGGGGCTGGACACTACGCTGCTGGCCTGCCTGGCTTCAAGGTACACTAAACCGAGCTGTATCACCGTGGCCATGCGCGGCGCCCCGACACCGGACGTCGGCTACGCCCGGCTGGTGGCCAGCCAGCTTAAGTTAGAGCACCATATCCACTATTTCGGGGAGGACGAGCTTAACGAGGGCCTCCGTGCTTCAATCAGGGTGATGAAGTCGTTTGACCCCATGGAAATCCGCAACGGCGCCGCTATCTATGTCGCCCTGAAGGTGGGGAAGGGGAGGGGGTTGAAGGCCTTTATGACCGGGGACGGCGCCGACGAGCTTTTCGGCGGCTACAGCTACCTCTTCGGGCTGACCCGGGCGGAGTTGGAGGCAGAGCTTCAAAAGCTGTGGGCCAACATGAGATTTTCTTCAGTCTATCTGGCCGAAGACCTTGGAGTTGAGGCCAGGCTTCCGTTCTTAGACCCCAGGTTTAAGACCCTGGCCGAAAACCTGGATGTGCGCTTAAAGGTCAAGAGCGAGGGTGGGCAGGTGTGGGGCAAGTGGGTGCTGCGTAAGGCTTCCGAGAAGATTATACCCCGGGAAATCTCCTGGAGGGTTAAGGTGCCGATAGAGGTGGGCACCGGCACCACCATGCTGCCCTGGATCTTTGATTCTAAAATCCAGGATTCCGAGTTTAACCGGCAGAAGGATAAATACCTTAAGGAAGACGGGGTGGTCATCAGGGATAAGGAGCACCTTCACTACTACCAGATTTACCGGGAGTTAGTCGGCTTACCTTCCGCCAGCAGCAGCGGTGCCAGGAAATGTCCCCAGTGTGGCGCGGGCGTTAAAGAGAAAGCTACCTTTTGCCGCACCTGCGGCGCCTACCCGATATAGCCGGCTTCTAAAGCGGCCAGCCAAGCCAGTCGAAGACGCCGAGCATCTTCAGCCCAATATAGAACATCACCACAATGAAGATATATTTAAGCTGTCGGGCGGGTAGCTTGTGGGCGGTGATGGCGCCAACCTGCGCCATGCCCACGCTGGTAATTGCCAGCAGGAACCACGAGGGCAGATTGACATAGCCTATAGAATAGTCTGGTAACCCGGCAACCCCCAGACCGTTTGTGATGTAGCCAATAATACCGCCGGCGCTGGTAAATATCATTACCGCCAGGGAGGTGGCGACGGCGTTATGCATCCTGAACCGGAGCACCAGCACCATCACCGGAATCATCAGTATGCCGCCGCCGATGCCGAGAATACCGCTTAAGAAGCCTACCGGTATAGCCCAGGCCGCCCACAGCCAGGGGTTTTCCCTGGGTTCGGCGGTAGTCAGAGATTCCCGGGCGGTGAGCATCCTGATGGCGCTGAGCAGGACGATGGCGCCAAAGGCTATCTTTAAGGCTGTGCCGGGGAGGTGGGTGGCCAGGGTCGCCCCGCCAAAGGCACAAACCAGCCCGATGCCGCCCATAATAAAAGCCGGTTTCCACCATACCGCTCCCTTGATACTGTGCCGCAAGGCGCCGCTGGCGGCCAGGGGTAGAATAACCAGCATACTGGTACCGAATGCCAGCTTGATGGCGATATCGGTGGGGACGCCCATGGCGGTGAAAATGAGGTACTGAACCGGCGTCATGATGAAGGCGCCGCCCAGGCCGAGCAGACCGCCGGCGAAGCCGACGACAACGCCGGTGGCCAGCAGGATAATGATAGGAGCTAGAGCCATTGCCCCATTTTAGCACGTCGGCTGTATTAGGCAAATTGCTAAGGAGTAGCCTTATTGCTATAATGCCTTTTGATGGGTGGGGCTGTAGCTCAGCCGGGAGAGCGCCTCCTTTGCAAGGAGGAAGTCAGGGGTTCGAGTCCCCTCAGCTCCACTTGGTGTGTCGATTTCAGGGGGCAGTCGGGTTAAGCTCGGCTGCCCCTTTTGGTTTCTAAAACCCTAATGGGGGGATTATCCGAAAATGAATGGCGCGGATGCAGATAAGCCTAGAATGGCTTCCCCCACGCATTCATATAAACCATTTCTTTCAGCTCTTTCCTGGTGCGCTGGCTTAACCTCTCTTGAGCCGCTTTTTCATAGGAGCCTTCGGCGGGATAGGCCAGGGGCGTGGCGATGACAAAATCCATCTCATCAGGAATACTCAGTATTTTTTTAAGCTCATCTCCGCTCACCGCCGTCATCGGGTGTGTGACCAGTCCAAGGTCAGTCGCCGCCAGGAGCAGATTTTCCACCGCTAGGCCTGCATCAGTAAGACAAAAGGTTTTACCATCGGGGAAAGTATTCTCCTTGATGTTAACAAATACCAGAATGAGGACGGGCGCCTTCTTAACCACCTGATTTGTCTCCCAGAACGCTTTGGTGACTACATCCTCAACATTTTTCTTACCCTGGACCACAATGAAGCGCCACGGCTGCTTGTTCATTGCCGAGGGTGCTAAGCTGGTGGCTTCCAGGATTTTAACGATTTTCTCTCTTTCCACATCACGTGTTGATAGGTGTTCTTTTAGGCTTGTCCTCTTTTTGATTGCTTCTAGCGTTTCCATTCCGTTTCCTTTATATGATTATTCGTTGTGTGGCGGTTCAGTCGTTTTCGGAAAAAAATTGGTGGTGGCAAAATGATAACCCCCTGACATAAGTTTAGTCAAGTTACCCGGCAGGGCTTATACTGTTACATTTTGAGTTATCAGGCTGCTTTAAAAATGTTGACAGGCTTAAATAAGGCGGTTAACATATGAGACAGTAACCGTAGTTAGGCAATATAAAAGCTACGGAGACTGGATGTGGCCGAATGAGCAAGTTTGTCGATAAATTAAAGCAGGTCTCAACGGGCGGGCGGCCGATGGGCTTCCGGGCGGCGGCAATGGCGCCGTCTAAACCGAGGATGCTATTGGTTGCCGTTGTTCCTCAGGGTGATACCGAACACCTGGCTGATATTGTGGCCGGGGCCGATGCCGGGTTGTTGTCAATGGCCAAACCAGGCTCCGGGGCGAAAGCCCTTGTGCAAATGTCTCAGGCGGTGCCCGATATTTCCTGGGGTGGCTGGCTGAAAGAAATCGGCAAGGAGGGGGCAGGGAAGGTGGGGGGTGATTTTATCGTTTTTCCGGCAGAAAAGGCGGCGCTGGCCATGCTTGATGATGAAGAGAGGGGTAAAATTCTGGAGGTCGAGCCGTGGCTCGAGCCGGGGTTATTGAAGGCAATTGATAGCCTGCCGGTGGACGCGGTGCTTATTGCCGCCGAGGATAATCAGTTTCTCACCTGGCATCACCTTATGCTCTTCCAGCGCTGCGTTAATATTTTGAGCAAACCACTGCTGGTTCTGGTGCCTCCGGAGGTGACCTCCGGTGAGCTGGCGGCGCTCTGGGAGGCCGGGGTGAGGGGGGTGGTGGTCAAGGCCGGAGTTGAGGGGAAAATAGCCGGGATACGCCAGATGCTGGATAAACTGCCCTTGCCGTCACGGGACAAGCGAAATAAAGCCGGGCCTCTGCTGCCCCGTATGGGTGGAGAGACGGGTGTGGTATCCGAAGAGGAAGAAGAAGAGGAGGAGGAGGAGCCTTAAGTTCGGCCCTGAGCCATCTGCCAGAATTTGCCCTCGGTGGTGATGGACGGGGCAATGACCATTTCCGCTTTATGCATTTCGGCGATATCGGGCGCGCCGCAGATACCCAGGGCGGTGCGTAACGCTCCCACTAGGTTCTGGCTGCCATCGGTTACCGATGCCGGGCCGAAGAGAATCTGCTCAATGGTGCCGGTGGTGCCTACCTTTATCCGTGTTCCCCGGGGCAGTGCCGGGTGGGGATTGGCCATGCCCCAGTGGTAACCCAGCCCCGGTGCCTCCTTGGCTTGAGCCAGCACTGAGCCCAGCATGACGCCGTCGGCCCCGGCGGCGACGGCTTTGCAGATATCTCCGCCGTTGCGGAAGCCGCCATCGGTGATTATGGGCACGTACCTTCCCGATTCGCGGAAGTAATCATCTCTGGCCAGGGCGCAGTCCATGGTGGCCGTTATCTGGGGGACGCCTACGCCCAGTACCTGCCGGGTGGTGCAGGCTGCTCCCGGCCCCACGCCTACCAGGACCGCTGAGATGCCGGTCTGCATCAGTTCCAGACAGGAGCTGTAGCTGACGCAGTTACCGACGATAATGGGCATTGGTACCAGCTTGCGCAGCTTGGGGAAGATCAGCCCCTCGTAGCTTTTGGAGGTGTGCCTGGCCGTGGTCACCGTAGAGGCGACGACCAGGATATCGGCCCCAGCTTTGGCGATGAGGGGGGCAAAGCGCTTGGTGTTGGCCGGTGTCACCGAGGCGGCGCATACCGCCCCCGCCTTTTTAATGGTGGCAACCCTTTCGCCGATAAGGTTTTCTTTAATGGGCGCCGAGTAGACCTTCTGGAGGAGGGGGGTAATTTCGGCGGCGGGGGCGCGGGCAATCTCAGCCAGCACGTCATCGGGGTTATCGTAGCGGGTCTGCACCCCTTCCAGGTGAATGACCCCCAGCCCGCCCAGCTGGCTTAGGGTGATGGCCGTCCTGACATCCGTCACGCCGTCCATGGCCGATGCCAGAACGGGTATGGCAAAGGTGAAACCTTCTATCTTGAGCTCGATGTTGGTCTGGTCGGGGTTGACGGTGATGTTGCCGGGGACAATGGCGACTTCATCAAAGCCGTAGGAGCGCCGCAGTTCCCTGAATTTTGGTTTGGCCATTTTGTCCTTCTTAAACAAGAACTATAGCAAAGTTGGCTCTCTAAAGTCAAGGAAGTTAGTTAGTGGGGGGCGAAAAAACAGCACTAAAAAAATGGGGGAAACAATTCAGGCGTGGCTAGCTA
>JABMRW010000015.1 GCA_013202445.1 Deltaproteobacteria bacterium
GCTAAAAAAGCCCCTAAAGCAAAGGCTGAGCTTGAGACTGCTGAGGAAGTTACCGAAGCCCCTGAAGCTGAGGTTGAGCCTGAAGCGGCTGAAGAAGTCGCCGAGGCCCCCAAGGCTGAAGCAGAGGCTACTGAGGAAGTAACCGAAGTTCCTAAAGCTGAAGCTAAGACCGCTAAGAAAGCTAAAAAAGCCCCTAAAGCAAAGGCTGAGCTTGAGACTGCTGAGGAAGTTACCGAAGCCCCTGAAGCTGAGGTTGAGCCTGAAGCGGCTGAAGAAGTCGCCGAGGCCCCCAAGCCTGAAGCGGTTGAAGGAGTAACTGAAGTTCCTAAAGCTGAAGCTAAGACCGCTAAGAAAGCTAAAAAAGCCCCTAAAGCAAAGGCAGAGCTTGAGACTGCTGAGGAAGTAACCGAGCCAGAGGAAAAGGTAGAAAAAGAAGATGCTTGAGGTTAATGATTTTGATGCTATACGTATTTCACTGGCCTCTCCGGAACAGATAAGAAGCTGGTCCTACGGGGAGGTAACCAAGCCCGAAACTATCAACTACCGCACCCTGAAACCGGAGAGGGACGGGCTTTTCTGCGAGCGTATCTTCGGTCCCACCAAGGACTTTGAATGTTACTGCGGTAAGTATAAAAGGATACGCTACAAGGGGATTATCTGCGATAAGTGCGGTGTAGAGGTCGCCCGCGCCAAGGTACGACGGGAGCGCATGGGGCACATCGAGCTGGCCTGCCCGGTGAGCCATATCTGGTTCGCCAAGGGGATACCCAGCCGGATGGGCTTATTGCTCGACCTTTCGCCGCGGAGCCTGGAGCGAGTCCTTTACTTCTCTCACTATATCATTACTTCAATAGATGAAGAGGCATGCCAGCAGGCCATCGAGCAGCTAAAAGAAAGCAGCTCGCAGCAAATAGCCGAAAAAGAGAGCGCCCTGGAAGCTAAAGTGGCCGAGACGGAGCAGGCGGAGGCGACGGTAGAGGAGATAAACCGCTTGAGGCAGGACTTCGCCGAGGAGAAAACACAGAGCGAAGAGAAACTTGCCTCCGACGTGGAGCTACTGCAGGACCTGCGCAAATACGCCCTGCTCACCGAGAACCAGTACTACGAACTGAAACAGAGATACGGCCAGGTCTTTGAGGCCGGCATGGGCGCAGAGGCCATTCTACAACTATTAAAAGACCTAAATTTGGATGAAACGCGCAACGGGCTAATACAGGAGACCCGCTCCGCTTCCGGCCAGCGCCGCCGCCGTGCCGCCAAGCAGCTGCAGGTAGTGGAGGCCTTCCGCCGCAGCGGTAACAAGCCGGGGTGGATGATTCTGACGGTACTGCCGGTGCTGCCCCCCGACCTGCGGCCTATGGTCCAGCTCGACGGGGGCCGGTTTGCCACCAGCGACCTCAACGACCTCTACCGGCGGGTGATTAACCGCAATAACCGTCTGCGCCACCTGCTTGAGATAGGGGCGCCGCAGATTATCATCCGCAACGAGAAGAGGATGCTGCAGGAGGCGGTCGATTCCCTCATCGATAACGGGCGGAGGGGACGGGCGGTCTCTATCAGCGGTAATCATAAATTAAAGTCTCTATCCGATATGCTGCGGGGTAAGCAGGGGCGCTTCCGCCAGAACCTGCTGGGCAAGCGGGTTGACTACAGCGGACGCTCGGTTATCGTGGTCGGTCCCGAGCTTAAGCTCAACCAGTGCGGACTGCCCCGGCGGATGGCGGTGGAACTGTTCAAGCCCTTTATCATGCGCCGGCTGGTGGAGCAGGGGCTGGCTCACAACATCAAGAGCGCCCGCCGGCTGGTGGAGCGAAACAAGCCCGAGGTATTTGCCATCCTCGAGGAGGTGGTCAAAGAGCGGCCGGTACTGCTTAACCGCGCCCCCACCCTGCACCGGCTGAGCATACAGGCCTTTGAGCCGGTGCTTATCGACGGCAGCGCCATCCAGATACACCCCCTGGTATGTTCCGCTTTTAATGCCGATTTCGACGGCGACCAGATGGCAGTTCATGTTCCCCTGTCCAAATCGGCGGTGAAGGAAGCCAGGCAGGTTATGATGAGCAGCCAAAACATGCTGCTGCCCAGCTCCGGTGAGCCGATAGTAACCCCGACCCTGGACATGGTACTGGGCTGCTACTACCTTACCAGCATAATACCCGGCGCCAGGGGCGAGGGCTCAATTTTCGGCAGTTTTGAAGAGGCCAAGCTGGCTTATGAGCTGGGGCGCACTGACCTCAGGGCCGAGATTGAGGTAAGAAAGCAGCAGGAAAACGGCCAGAGGATTAAGACCAGCGTGGGGCGCATCATATTCAACGATGTCCTGCCCGCCGAGCTCGGCTTCTACAATGAGCCCATAGATAAATCAATCCTAAAGCAGATAGTGACCGATAGCTATAAGCTGCTGAGCAGTGAAGATACCACCAGGGTGGTGGACAGCGTTAAACATCTGGGCTTCCGCTACGCGACTAAATCGGGGACGACCATTGCCATGGGCGATATCCAGGTGCCTCCGAGCAAGCCCAAGCTGCTGGAAGAGGCCGCGGAGAGGATTGCCATTATTGAAAGCCAGTATAATAAGGGCTTAATCACCGAGGACGAAAAATACACCAACACCATCGGGATATGGATGGAGACCACCGACCGGATTACCGATATCATCTCCAAGACCCTCGACCGCTACGGCGGCATCTATATGATGGCCACCTCGGGAGCCAAGGGTAACATCTCCCAGATAAGACAGATGGCCGGCATGCGGGGCCTGATGACCGACCCCGCCGGTAAGATAATCGACTTCCCGATTAAATCGGGGCTGCGGGAGGGCTTGAGCGTTCTGGAGTATTTTATCTCCACACACGGCGCCAGAAAGGGGCTGGCCGATACCGCCCTGAGAACTTCGGACAGCGGCTACCTTACCCGGCGCCTGATTGATGTTGCCCAGGATGTTATTACCCGCGAAGAGGACTGCGGCACCACCGATGGCATGTGGATATCGGAGCCAAAGGAAAAGGAGCTGCTGCCTTCTTTTGCCGCGCGTATCATCGGCCGGCTGGCGGCGGCCAAAGTAGTTAAGCCCAAGACCAAGAAGGTCATCGTTGACCGCAACGAGGAAATCGACGAGCAGAAGGCGAATGAGCTTGTCGCCGCCGGCATAACCAAGGTCTATGTCCGCTCACCCTTAAGCTGCCGCTCCCGGCACGGCGCCTGCCAGCGGTGCTACGGGCGGGACCTGGCCCGCAGGCACCTGATTGACCTTAACACCGCCGTCGGCATCATCGCCGCCCAGAGCATCGGCGAGCCGGGCACCCAGCTGACCCTGCGTACCTTCCACACCGGCGGCGTGGTGGGACTTGATATCACCAGCGGTCTGCCCAGGGTGGAGGAGCTCTTTGAAGCCAGACCGCCCAAGGGCCAGGCCATTATCTCGGAAATAGACGGCACCGCCGAGGTGAACGAGAGTGACGAGGGTAGAACTATAAGAGTCATCAGCGCCGAGATGTACCGCGACGAGTACCCGCTGCCCGCCGGCTGGCAGGTTATGGTGAAAAACGGCCAGTGGGTAGACATCGGCGCCGAACTGGCCAACCCGCCGTCCGAGGCCAAGGACTCAAAGAAGAAAGTAGCCCTGGCCACCGAGGGAAAACCGGTTGTCGCCTCGGTCGCCGGAGAGGTTATCATCGAAAAAAACAAGCTGTTTATCAGCTACATGGAGGAGGAGCAGCAGGAGTACACCATCCCCGCCAGCGCCCACATCCGGGTTCAGACCGAGGAGAAGGTAAAGGCGGGGCAACAGCTCACCGAGGGCTCTATTAACCCGCAGGATATCCTGCGCATACTGGGTAAAGAAGCCACCCAGCAGTACCTAGTGGACGAGGTGCAGAAAGTGTACCGCTCCCAGGGGGTGACCATCAACGATAAACACATCGAGGTTATCGTCCACCGAATGCTGTCTAAAGTCCGCATTGACTCTCCGGGCGATACCGACTTGGTGCCCGGTGAGCTGATTGATATCTTCCGCTACGAGGATCTCAACGCCAAAGTACTGGCCGAAGGTGGCGAGCCGACTACTGCTCATTCGGTGCTTATGGGCATAACCAGAGCCTCGCTGAATACCGACAGCTGGCTGGCGGCCGCTTCCTTCCAGGAGACCACCAGGGTACTCACCGAGGCCGCCGTCAAGGGCGAGATTGACCGGCTGGTAGGGCTTAAAGAAAATGTAATTATCGGCAAACTGATTCCGGCCTACTACCCGCTTCCCGAGGAGCCGGCGCCCCCGCCAATCGAGGAAGGCGAGGAGATGCCGAGCTGGGTAATCGGGGAGATACCGAAGTCTTCAGCCGAGGAGACGCTGGCCTTTGCCCCTATCGAGATGCCGGCGCCAGCCGCCGAGGAAATGCCGGATTTGACCGCTGAGGAGGCGCTAGCTCCGGCCAGCGAAGAAACGCCGGATGCGACCGCCGATAAGGAAGAGGAAACTATAGAATAGCTATCCGGCAACATAGCTAATTTATAAAAGTCGCCCCAATTAAAAAAGCGGGCGGCTTTTCCTTTTATCCGTTTATGATATGCTATAATAGGCTAAATTATGGGGGATAGTAAAACAGACCGCATCATTTCCGGTAAACCCGACAACGAGGATGTAACCCTTGACAGCAGCCTGCGCCCCCGGCGCTTTGACGACTTCATCGGGCAGGAAAAAATCAAGGATAATATAAATATAGCCATCACCGCGGCCAGGGGGAGGGGGGATGCGCTGGACCATGTACTGCTCTACGGGCCGCCCGGCCTGGGCAAGACCACCTTGGCCTATATCATCGCCGCTGAGATGGGGGTGAACATCCGGATTACCTCGGGCCCGGCGGTGGAGCGTACCGGAGACCTGGCGGCTATCCTCACCAACCTGCGCAACCACGACATACTCTTTATCGATGAAATCCACCGCCTGAACCGGGCGGTGGAAGAGGTGCTGTACCCGGCCATGGAGGACTTTGCCCTGGATATCGTCATCGGCAAGGGACCCGGCGCCCGCAGTCTGCGCTTAAACCTGCCCGATTTTACCCTCATCGGCGCCACCACCCGCTTCGCCCTGCTCAGCCCTCCATTAAGAGACCGCTTCGGCGCCGTCTACCGCCTGGATTTCTACGACCCGGAGGCGATAGAAAAAATACTGCAGCGTTCGGCTAAAATCCTCAAGGTAAAGGCGGACAAAGACGGGCTTAAGGAGATAGCCCGCCGCGCCAGGGGCACACCCCGCGTAGCCAACCGGCTTTTAAAGCGGGTTCGTGACTACGCCCAGGTGATGTTCGACGGCGTCGCCACCAGAGAGGTGGCCGTTGAGGCATTAACCAAGCTTGAGGTGGACAGCATCGGCCTGGACGAGATAGACCACAAGCTGCTCCGCACCATCGTGGAGAAGTTTGGCGGGGGGCCGGTGGGGCTGGATACCATCGCCGCCTCCATCAGCGAGGAGGCCGACACCATAATGGATGTCTATGAACCCTACCTGCTGCAGCTGGGTTTTCTGGAGCGGACACCGCGAGGAAGGCTGGCCACCGAGGCTGCCTACCAGCACCTGGGGCTGCCCTACAATAAAAAGCCCCCGCAGGGAACGCTGCTTTAAATCATTACTCTAAATATTTACTTAGCAACCCACCCCCTTAAAGCACCCAGAAAAATCTTCGATTTTCCCGGGGACCCGCTTTTAATCCCCCACCTGTTCTTAAGTTGTTTTACTACCCACCCTCCCCCATTTTTAACGGTTGTGTTACTTCCCACCCTACAGAAGTGATACTTCTATCAATTTCTTTTTAGGGGGTGGGGGAGGTTTGGACAACCCCTCCCCTGTTAGCGAATGTTTATATTCCCACCCTGACCCACCCTCCAGGGGTTGGCATCCTAGTCCATCGCTTTTTGGGTGGGGGGATAAGGAGAGGCTAATCTCTTTCCTCTGGGAGTGGGGTTAAAGAAATGCAAAAAGGTGAAACCTTTTGGGCGGGTGGGTATGGGAAGAAAAATAATACTTTAAAACGGGGGGGCTTCCCCAATTAATGTAAAAAGTACTTGACAAAGTGTTATTGGTATGTTACAATATGTCTTGTGTAGAGTACTTAGGAAGGAGGGATAAAATGGCACGACTACAGAAAAGAGCCTGGTACAGTCTGGCGATAGGGGTTATATGGGCTATTGCCATCATAGTGGTTTTCATTGCTAAGGGTGGAGTCACTGCCTATACCGAAGACCAGGGGATGAGGGTGATTCTAGCAGCATTATTAATTGGAGGGCTTTTAGCTTACTTCATAATGATGCGTCTGACCCTACGCAAACCAGGTCAGGTTGATGAACGGGACAGGTTGATAATGGGCAGGGCACCAGTAGTCCAGTTGTGGGCGGTCTTCATATCGCTGGCAGTCTGGAGCATCTCGCTAACCGAGATTTACTGGGATCAGGGGCAAATACCAGTTATTTTCCCATACCTTGTATTCATGTCTCTCTTTATTATCAATGTGCTGGCCCAGTCTATCGGCATCCTGTTTGGTTACTGGAAAATAAGCAGATATGGTTAACGCCAGGATAAAAAACGGCATCAGAAGACTGCGCTTCGACCACGATGAAATGACCCAAGAGGAGCTGGCCAGCCGCGCTGGCTGCACCCGGCAGACCATCATCGCCCTAGAGCAGGGAAAATATGTGCCCTCTATCGAGCTGGCCTTTAAGATTGCCAGAGCCTTCGGGGTAACGCTGGAAGAGGTCTTTCAATACGAGGAATAAAGGAGATAGCAGTCGTAAATCGCCTACATCTGCATCTATCCTTGATAAATAACCCCCGATAAAGCTAAGATTATAAAGTGAAAAGGCTTCTAATCCATAGCTGCTGCGCCCACTGCGCCGCCTACACGGTTAACTACTGGCGGGAGCAGGGCTGCGAGGTAAGCGCTTTCTGGTACAACCCCAATATCCACCCCTACACCGAGCACCAGCACCGCCTGGAGGCAATGCAGTCCCTGGCTAAAACAATGAGCCTGCCAATAATAGTGGCCGAAGACTATGACATAATCGACTACTTCAGGGGGGTGGTGGGGCATGAATCCGAGCGCTGTCAATATTGCTTTAAGCTCCGCCTGTCCAAAACGGCCGGGACCGCTAAAGAGATGGGCTTTGACGCCTTCACCACCACCCTGCTCATCAGCCCCCAGCAGAAGCACGAGCTGATTAAAGAGGTCGGCGAGGAGCTGGCCAGGGAAACGGGGGTGGAATTCCTCTATACCGACCTGCGCAAGCGCTACTCGGACAGCCGCCACATCACCAAGCCGTTAGACCTCTACCGCCAGCAGTACTGCGGCTGTGTCTACAGCAAGTGGGAGCGCTACGCCGATATAACTATAAAATAAGGGGGCCTCTTTTTAGAGACCCCCTCTGACATTAAGTATCACCCGCGGTTTTAGTCACCGGCTAAGGATACGTTAACCCTCTCCGCCAGCATATTCTCGCTTTCATAGGCGGCGCGGGCCAATTGCCCCTCCTCCACGGCGATAAAGCCGTTGAGGACGAACACCGTGTCCTCGTTATAGTGCAAGGTAACCGCCTCACTATCATCGGGAGTTATTTCTATGGTTTCTGAGGAAAGAGCGGTGATAGTGCCGCTGACGCGTGCGCAGGTGGCCGGTTTTATAATGAGCACCCACCTGGCCAGGCTTTCACCATCGGCCAGCCAGACCACCACCCTGTCGCCAACCTCAATATCACTGAACTCAGCCTTCTCACCGAAGGGGCGGCGAATCGTCTGCTGGGGTTCGGGGAGGGGAACATCTTCCGTCTGAGCTACCTGATTTTGAGCTCTTAACCTCGCCTGATTAGATACTAAAGCCCCGGCTCTTACCCGGTTTTTAAGGCCCAAGCCCATGCCCGGCTCAACTTGAGCGCCAACCTCTGCCTGGTTGCGAAGCCTTAACCTCAGGCCCTGCTCTTCTGGAGTTCCAACCTCTGCCTGGTTGCGAAGTCTGAATTGCTGGGCCAGAGCTGTAATCGGCCCCGGTACATCCAGCATGAAGTATCCGGTATTCTCGTCTACTCTTATATCTATCTCATCCTCTCCGGACTGAACTTTAAAGTATGCCTGGTTTTCCTCATCAACTTCGGTTACCGTGCCCCTGACTATCCTGGCTTGAGAATCCCCGGCCCAGGGTAGGGGTTCATCCGAATCCGCCAGGGCGGGCAGGGCCAGGCCTAAAACCAGACTCAACACCAGTACCGAAGCCACGGCTATCTTTAAAATCGACATTTTACTTTGACCTCCTGTAATTTAGTCTCTTTTCCGGCGGATAAAATCAACCGGAGAATTGCCAGCAATTTTTTCATCTATAACCTCCTAAATTAAGGACTATGGTCAGTCCGCGATGGCGTAAGCCACCTGAACGGTAAGGGTAAGCTCTATCTCTCCGGGGCTGATGGGCGTGGTGGGCGCTGGTGCCATCATCTCCATCCCGGCATCCCGATAGACAACGGGGGAAGATATATTGCCCTCGGAGATATAGGTCGGCTTGCCCAGATTAACCCCGGCCAGGTCAGCCAGCTGCCCGGCCTTAGACTTGGCATCAGTCATTGCCACCTGCCTTGCCTCTTCATAATAGGCAGTGGGGTCTTCCACCGAGAAGCTGATGTTATTGATGCGGGTATAGTCTCCACTGGCAGCGGCCACGGCATCAATAACCGGGCCGGCCTGTTCTATATCCCTTATCTTGGCGGTTACCATGTTAGTCACCCGGTAGCCGGTCACAACCTGCTCGTCCTTGTAATCATCCCACCGGGTCACCTGGTAAATGCTGAAATGCCGGGTCTGGATATCCTTTTCAGCCACGCCGCTGTCAGTCAGGGCGGTCATTAACGCCTCCATAGCCGTGGCCGCCTGAGCTTGAGCTTCGGCTACCGTGTCCGCCTGAGCCTCAATGCCCAATGACAGGGTGGCGATATCGGGGGTAACGGCGACCTTGCCGGTGCCGCTGACCCAGATACCCGATTGCTGGCTGTTTATGTCCACAGTACCGATGGTGGTAGGGCCGCCGGTGCAGCCGCTAAAGCCGACCACCGCCAACATCAGCACCAGGCTCACCGCCACCAACCAAAACTTTTTCATCGCTTGCCTCCTTGATATTTTTTCTTCCACCTATATATAACGAAAAAGCCGCCGAATAGTTAGGCGGCGACTTAAGGGAACTTTAAAAAAGGTTATGTTACTCTAAAGCCTCAAGGACCTCCTCATAACCGTCCTCCGATACGGCAAGCGCCCGTCGCAGGGCGTCCCTGGTTGACTCCGGTACTTCATCCAGCACGGCGTGCAGAACCGCCCTGTTACGAGCGGCATCAGACACCAGCGTATTCCTCAGCTGAACCCGATTACCGTTCTGGGCAGCATCATCACTGCCACCCCAATCCTTCCCCGGCTCGGTTATCACTACTGGTGGTGAGGCTTCCGGCACGAGCGTGGTGTCCTCGGCCGGGGGCGTGGTTTCCGGCGGGGCTTCCCCAGCCGATGGTGCCACCAGCATTCCGGGAATACTCACCCCTCCCCTCCCCTCAATCAGAACCACCAGCAACTTAAGTTTCTCATCGAGGCGCTGGGTGATGAGCTCTACCCGCCGAGCATCGCCTTTATTGGCCAGGTAAGCTATCTCGGCCACACGCCGGTCAGCCAGCCGGGCGCAGAGCCTGGCCTTACCCATCTGAGAGAAAGTTAATGTCAGGCGCGTCTGCTCGGTGGCCAGCTTAACCGAATAGAGGGGGCTATCGGGCATACTGCTATCGGCGGCGGCAACCGTGCCTCCCCCGCCTAATACCAGAACGAGAACTATGGCCATCACCGTTGCCCACCGCGGGAACCAGCCCCAGGAGGTGCGGCTCTTACGGGCGGCCCTTTCCTGCAGCGCCGAGCGGAACTGGTACCTGGCCCTGGCTTTGAAATCGGGGCGGGGCTGGATGGCCGACGCCTCCCTGGCCGCCAGAGCCGTCTCCAGCAGGGGCTTTAGCTCGGCTGCCTGTTCGGGGTAGCGCTGGAGGCACTGCTCCAGGCTTTCGTCTTTAACCAGCAGCCGTTCCAGACATTCGTTTAAGATATTATCAAATTCTTTATTATTCATTTTCCGTCACCGATAGCGCCCGGCGCAGGGCGACTATGCCGCTGTGCTGTAACGCCTTTACCGCCCCCTGGCTTTTACCCATGACTTCGGCTACCTGGGCGATGGACAGCTCGCTGGTAAAACGGAGTGAAATCACCTCGCGCTGGGCACCGGTCAAATGCCGGGCAGCCGCCAGCACCTGCTCTATATCCAGCTTACGCTCGGCGGCCTGCTGGGGGTTGTCACCGGCGCTGACCAGCGTTTCCTCCAGCGGCACCGCCGTCCTCTTTTTCTTTCTAAAGTAATCAACCACCTGATTGTGGGCGATACGGTAGAGCCAGGCGGAGAAGGGCTTACCCCTCCACTTGAAGGAAGAGATGGACCGGAGTGTGTTTAAAAAGACCTGCTGAGTCAAGTCTTCTGCCTCCACCGCATCTCCTATTTTGAGGGTTATATAGCGATAAATCCTATCGAAATACTCCTCATATATCTGTGCAAAAGCTTCCTGGTCTTGCTTTTGCGCCCGGCGTACCAGGCTTTCCTCGTCTTGCACCTGACAACTCCCAGCCGCTTCAAGCGGTAATTACGGCGTTATCCTGTGCACATAGTATAACGAAGCAAAGTGCAAAAAGATAGTAAAAACGGGGGAAACAATCCCATCGAGGGGGGAAGCTGGGATTTGTTTTTAGTGTTATGTCAAGTTAGAAGGAAGGGCTTCCTTAAAGGGCGGCGGGCGGGAAAAGATATAAATTGGGGGGGGAATAAAGAGCTAAGTTATGTTAGAATACCCAGTAAGCAAGACCGAGGGCTACTGCAGCAAATCC
Source organism: Deltaproteobacteria bacterium (assembly GCA_013202445.1). Lineage (GTDB taxonomy): Bacteria > Chloroflexota > Dehalococcoidia > Dehalococcoidales > BS750m-G39 > JABMRW01. The sequence goes on from JABMRW010000015.1 coordinate 10,931, forward strand.
TAGAAATACTCTTTTAGTGAAGCTTTTGCTCATAGCCTAACTCCTAATCGGCCTTATCTCTGGGCCTTGTTACAAATTGACCATCCTCTACATCTAAGACTTGACTCTTGTTTTCTAGTAGTAAAAAGAGAATCGGAATCAAAAGCGTGAATAACCACCACTGAGATTGTTTCTTTTCTCTGAGTACCCAAATTGCAACGGGGAGACATATTACCAGACCGATTAACCATCCTATCCAGCCCCCTGCCTTAGCCAAGAAAAGCCAGAATAATATAGGGAAAAGTGCCGTCCAGTTAAGGTGTCTTTTAAACCAGTTCATTGTTTGTCACCAATTGCCATACCAGTTCATATCACCAAAGTCTACCATGGCCCAGTAGTAAATATCTCCGGCCTCAGTATAAGCGTCACACCAAACCCAGTAGTTTCCCTCCCCATCATCGTTGAGGTAGATATTGATAATGCACCCATCCTCTAAAGCACGCTGTTGCAACTCCAAGGCGCACTGGTAATCCTCGTATATCGAAGAAACCTCTGATGTTTGGAGGTCTTTATTATCAGTCAGCCAAGCAGTGATTTGGTTTGAAGTGGAGAAGTAGCCTAGTTCCTGTGTCAGGGTAGAGGTTGTACACCCCGCTAACCCTATCAGAAAAATTAAAGAAAGTAGAATAAATACCTTTTTCATTCTTTATCTCCTTATCCTACGGCGGTTGACACACCTTACACGGCCTGTAACCGTGACTCCGGGCATCTTGGGAGGATGTGAACCAAACTTTATTCCCTTCGTTAATCTCATCTACATATCTACATGAGGGGTAATGATATACGTCTGAGTTAACGCTTCCGACAAATTGATTGCTACCACACCCCACCAGAGGCAACAAGAGAGCCACCAAAATCAGAAGAATAATGAGCTTCTTCACGCCTCTATGATACTCTCCCTCGAAATTCTGTCAAGTATCTGAGAGCCCACCAAATCAAAATCTAGCCACTTTTTAGTTTAAACCACTGGTAAAGGTCACCTTTAAGGCGGGAAAGGATATAAAACGGGGTGGGGCAAAGAAAGTTTTAGAGGTGAAACCTTTTTGGGCGGGTGGGTCTGGGAAGTAAAACTTACGCTGGAAGCGGGGAGAGGGTGGGAAAAGATATAAAATTGGGGTGGGGGGAATAAAGAGCTAAGTTATGCTACAATACCACATAATTTAGACTTTATAGGAATTAAGAACTTGGCTTTTAATATACGCCTGATGTGCCAGGAAGACCTCCCCCAGGTCAATGAGATTGACCACGAAGCCTTCCCCACCCTTTGGCCACCACCCAACTACCATCGGGAGCTGAAAAACGGCCTGGCTCATTACATCGTGGCCTGCGACGAGGAGGAAGAATATGAGCCGCCGGCGCCAAAAGACGCCCCCCCCAAAGGCTATTTCGGACTGCCGGCCAGGCTGAGACGTCTTTTCAACCACCACCGTCCTTCTGATAACGAACCCGCCTCGTCAGTAAGTGGATATATCTTTGGCTTTGCCGGCCTGTGGCTGATGGCCGGGGAAGCCCACATAACTAACATTGCCGTGCGGGAGAGCTACCGCCGCCAGGGTATAGGTGATCTGCTGCTCATCTCAATGATAGAGCTGGCGGTAGAGCTGGACGCCCACCTGGTCACGCTGGAGGTGCGCGCCTCCAACACCACCGCCCAGAGCCTCTATGCCAAGTACGGCTTCATTGAGGTGGGGCTGCGCCGCGGCTACTACACCGATAACCGGGAGGACGGGGTGCTGATGACCATAGAAAATGTCACCTCAGCCCCGGTTCAGGCCAACCTCCGGCAGTTAAAACAGGCCCACGCCCGGAGATGGAGAGCGCCTATCCGTCGTATTGCCCGCTAAAACCTCCCAACATCAAACCAAAGGGTTATTGACAAAAGCCGGAAAATGCGGATAATACGGAGGCATACGCAAAGGCACCCCCCCAAACTTAAAGAAGGAGAGATACCATGAGTGATACCGAAAGAAGCGAAAGTAAGATAAGGGTCCGCCCCATGGAACCCATGGATATTGACAGCGTTCTGGCTATTGACAGTAAAATAACCGGGGTGCGAAGAGCGGCCACCTATACCGATTTGATTATCGGCGACCTGGGCAAAATCCCCGACTTAAGCTTTGTCGCCGAGGTTGACGGCGAGGTGCAGGGCTTTCTGCTGGCCCGGCGGGCCTATTTTGGGGAACCTTTTGACGAAGTGGGCATGATTCACATACTGGGCGTTGAGCCCGACTACCAGCGGCTGGGTATCGCCACCAAGATGGTCAACGCCCTGGTGGAGGCCTGCCAGGAGAAAAAACTTAACGCAGTGCGGATAATGATTGACGAAAGTGACGACCAGCTACAGAGCCTGTTCCAGCAGCTGAATTTCCGCCGGGGAAAGCTCGTCGACTACACCAAGAAGTTAAAAAAGGTAGATTAGGCCGGCTACAGGATATACCTCGGGGAGTCTATTTACCGCCTGGCCTGGGCAGCTCCTTTTTCCTCTTATTTAGCTCCAGCCACTCCTTTAATCCCTGCCTGCTCCTGGCCAGCGGTTCTTTTAACCTGTCTACCTGAATGCCGGCTAAATAGCCCGGCGATTTGTGCTTCCTGGCGGTACCTATCTCGCCGTTGAACTCCTCGGCAATGGCATAGGCTCCGGCCAGGATATTACACAAACCCTGGTCTATATAGTCCATCTTATCCTTGTTTCTTTTCCAGACGCCAGTCTTAAACTTCTTAGCCTGCCACTTGAAGAGGAAGGCTTCCATGAGCTTATGGTTATAGTCTATTTCCGACAGCAGGCCGCGCACCGCCTGCTGTTGCCGCTTCTGCTCCTGCTGCTTCCTGAAGAAAACATTGATAACGACGAAGATGAGAACCGGTACCAGGTAGGTTAAGATGCCGCCTATGTCTCCCCAGTCAAAATCCAAGGCTCACCCCTTATGGCTAAATCCAAAATTTAATTAGACCACAAACCGGTAACCATGTCCAACGGGTAATAGATCTAGGCGAAAGCATTGGGCTTGGATACTTGCTTGGCAACTCTACTTAGCAACCCACCCCCTGTATCCCCCTTCTTCAGCAGCAGACAGATATTCCGGGAGAATAGCTTTACCGGAAAGCGATAGGCGCTTTCCGGGAAGGATTTTATTACCTCAAAGCCCGCCCTCTCTGCCAGCTTTTCCAGCTCACCATAGGAGAAGAGGTAGTAGCGGCGGTGGAGGGTCTGGCCCTTCTTCCGCCAGGGTACGGCTACCTCTTTGGGCTTGAACCAGAAACGGGGCTGGCAGCGGTTCCATACCGTGATAAAGGCCTCGGCGCCGGGCTTCAACACCCGCCTCAGTTCAGTTAAAGCCTCCTGGTGTTCCCCGCCCGTTAGATGGTGATAGGTGGCCACCGATATTGCCCAGTCAAAGCTCTCATCGGGGTAGGGGAGGCGGCGGACATCAGCCAGCGTCAGCTCCACAGCCAAGCCGAATTTCCGGGCGTATTTTTCGGCGAATTTAAGCATCGCTGCGGAGAAGTCCACCCCATAGAGCTCAAAGCCGTCTTTAAAGGGCAGAAAATCGGGGCCGTGGGCACAGCCAACGTTGAGCAGCTTGCCCTTCTGCCAGCGCCTGGCCAGTGTTTCCAGCTCGGTGCGGAAGATAGACCAGTGCCGGAAGTTGTACCAGCCGGGGGCTATCTGGTCAAAGATTTCTTTATTACTGGTCACCCTATCCCCTTTATCCC
>JABMRW010000016.1 GCA_013202445.1 Deltaproteobacteria bacterium
CCACCAGTTGTGGCAACTGGCTGTGGTGTGGGATGTATACCGAGGATGGCAACATGGCAGCGCGGCGGGGCACCACTGATCCCTCAGGCATTGGGCTCTTTCCCAATTGGGGATGGGCCTGGCCACTGAATCGACGCATCATGTATAATCGTGCGTCAGTTGACCTCGATGGCAGGCCTTGGGACACTGACCATCCTGTCATTTCATGGGATGGCACTAGTTGGGTAGGAGATGTTGCTGATGGTGGCTGGGAGCCGGTAAATACCAGTGGTAAATACCCCTTTATTATGAAGCCAGAGGGGCGGGGATACCTCTTTGGCCCAGGCAGGCTTGATGGTCCTTTCCCCGAGCATTACGAACCCTGGGAAAGCCCGCTATTGAATCCTATGTCACCTCAACAGAATAACCCAGCTATCAAGAGCTGGGAAACCATTGCCAGAGGTGCTGCCACAGACTATCCTATCGTGGCAACCACTCACCGTGTGGTGGAGCACTTGCATACAGGAACCATAACCAGACGTCTGCCGTGGCTGGTAGAGCTGATTCCAGAAATGTTTGTCGAGATGAGCCAAGAACTGGCAGCCGAGAAGGGTATTGCTAATGGTGATACCGTTATTGTGGAGTCGGCCCGTGGCAGTGTAACGGGAAAAGCTATAGTCACTATTCGCCTTAAGCCTGCACCGGTGAATGGCACTAAGGTTCACTACATCAGCTTGCCTTGGAACTGGGGGTATATGGGACTATCTAAAGGGGATAGTGCCAATCTACTTAGCCCCCGTATAGGAGATCCTAATACCGGTATCCCTGAGTTCAGGGCATTCCTGTGCAATGTTAGGAAGGCATAGTCCACTATCAGCAACAGCCTGGAAATAATACTCATAGGTAACAATAGATAGAATTAGGAGGTATTTCTGTGCATGCTACAATTCAAAAGCCGATTGATGAGATTCTGGGGTATCTTAAGCCTGATGAACAGGTTTTCGTCGTCGGCTGCGGCAATTGCGCCGCTAAGTGTCATTCTGGAGGAGAACCAGAGACTGAGGAAATGGCAGAGCGGCTCAGACAAAGGGGCGTCGACATCGCCGGGTGGGCCTGCACCAGCAGCGGTGTGAGCCTGTGCAAGCTCTCAATAGTGAAAAAGATGCTGACCGAAGAACACAAGTCGGAGACTGAGCAGACAGACTCCTTCCTCATCCTTGCCTGTGGACAGGGTATCCACACCGTCATGGATGCCACCGATGGGGGTATGGTTCATCCCGGTTGCGATACCATATTTGGCGGCGAGACGGTAAACGACAATTTCATCACCGAATATTGTTCCCTTTGCGGCGAATGCATCGTGGAGTACACCGGCGGGCTGTGCCCGGTCACGCTCTGTGCCAAGAGCCTGCTCAACGGCCCTTGCGGAGGCGCCAAGGATGGGAAGTGCGAGGTTGACCGGAACCGGGACTGCGGCTGGCAGCTTATCTACGACCGGCTCAGAGCATTGGGCCACCTGGGTGAGATGGAGAAATACGTAATGCCCAAGAACAACTCAAGGTGGAGCCGGCCACGCTCCCTCACTATCGGTGAAGGGGAGGCAACCTTCAAGTCACTCTCCGGCGAACGAAAGGTCGCCAGTCACGCATAGACCAATGTCAACTTTAAACTAGGAGCAGAGTGAAAGATGAGTAAGCTACAACAGGCACTGGAAAGCGGGAGATTTGTCGTTACTGGGGAAATCGGACCACCTAAGGGGGTTGACCTGGATAAATGCCTGCATGATGCCGAGATGCTGCGGGAGCATGTGACCGCTATCAACGTCACCGACCTGCAGAGCGCAGTTTTGCGCATCGGCTCATTAGCCGTTTCCGCTCGCCTGGTCGAGCGAGGCCTTGAGCCAGTCTATCAGCTTACCTGCCGGGACCGCAACCGACTGGCACTTCAGTCGGACCTGCTGAGTGCGTGGGCACTGGGGATAGAGAACGCGCTGTGCCTCACCGGTGACCACCCTATCTTGGGCGACCACACCGAAGCCAAGCCGGTCTATGACCTTGATTCCGTGCAGTTACTCAAGGCGGCCAGCACGTTGAATCAGGGTCATGATATAGCAGGCCATGAGTTGGAAAGCGTGCCCGGCTTATTCTTGGGAGCGGTAGTGACGCCGGCTGCCGAGCCCATGGAGCCACAGATAATCAAGATGAAAAAGAAGACTGAGGCTGGGGCCAGATTCTTCCAGACCCAGGCCATTTACGAACCGGAGGAGTTCGAGCACTTTATGAATCAGGTACAGGGCTTCAGGGTCCCCGTTATCGCCGGGATTGTGATACTCAAGAGTGCCGCCATGGCCAGATTTATGAACGCAAATGTGGCCGGAATTAGTGTTCCAGAGAGCATTATTGGGGAGATGGAGGAAACTGCGAAGGATGATCGCAAGAAGAAGGCGGTGGAAATCAGCACACGGGTTATTCGGCAGGTTAAACCATTCTGTCAGGGTGTCCATATTATGCCTCTGGGGTGGGACGACCTTGTACCTGAGATTATCAAGGAAGCGGAACTCATTCCGCAAAGGAGGTGACGCCCATGTGCAAGCGAGGTCACTTCTTCGCTTGCGAGTGGTGGAGGAGGTAGGGTTATCTTCTTTGATAGGCCAATAGATTGGTAATAAGGAGGCTACAATGAAAGTAATGCAGCGAGGCATTATGAAAACCGTGCCTGGCAAGATGGCGGAGGCAATGGAGCTCAACGAAAAATACATGGCTATCGCGAGCCGGTTGGGAATGCCTCTCAGTGCCATGAGGATGTACCGTCCCTTTATTGGTGGGCCCGAATATATGCACACTATTATTTTTGAGGTAGAGTGGGATGATTTTGCCATAATGGCAGCCTTTTTTGAAAAGGTGATGGCAGAACCAGAGGTGCAATCAATGATGCCAAAGTGGGATGCAGTCCTTGAGAGTCACGAAGTCGAGTTGTATGTGCCAATGCCATAGAAGCGTAATCGACTCGAGTCAATCCTAATCCTCACGGAAGGAAGTATAAAGCAGAAGGACAAGGCTATGCACAAGATTCTACTGGTGGATGATGATCCTGACTTTGTCGCCGCAACAAAGATGGTACTTGAGTCCCGGCATGACTATAAGGTGCTCACCGCCGGCGATGGCGTTTTTGGTCTCGCAACTGCCAGGGCTGAGCGACCCGGCCTGATAATTCTGGATGTGCTCATGCCCTTTGAGGACGGCTTCGATACGGCGAGAGAGCTTAAGACTGACCCCGAACTGAGCCAGATTCCGATAATGATGCTCACAAGCTTTTCACAACGGAAGGGTGAGACTGATATCGCAGTTACCCAGGGTATGGAGTTGGAGGCTGAAGACTACGTTGAAAAACCGGTCAGTCCCCAGGAACTGCTACGGAGGGTAGATAAGCTGCTGAAAGAAAAAAGATAGCCTTTCAACTGCTGGATAGTGTGGGGGGCACAGGGCGAGGCAAACTGAGCAAGACATAGTTCATCGGACAATCTATGAGGAGCTCTGCCTGGGGGAAATAGAAGAGGCTTCTTGCCAGGCCTGCCTCAAGATTATCGAAGGGCTGGAAGAGCAAGGCGCTGAAGGGATTATTCTGGGCTGTACCGAGCTGCCCTTGCTTGTACACCCTGATGTTATCCAAGTACCGGTCTTCGATACGACGCGGCTCCATGCTAAAGCCGCGGTGAACTGGCGCTTTCCGAGTGAAAAAGCGCAAATCGTCACCCGTTCCCCCTGACCTGAACACACGTTAGGTGGAAACTACAGGATAATGCTTGACAACACGGGAAGAATGCGATACCATTATTATGGTCTTATGCTCATAATAATGTCGTAACTTCTATATATTAATGAGCATTGGAATAAAACGCTGAGGTCAGAGATTTATGGGAAGACAACCGCGGTGGCGCCGGGTAGACTTTCTACCACAGGTGACCTACTTCAAGCCTGCTGGCGTGCCCCTGGCTCATCTTAAGGAAGTGCGGCTCTCTATTGAGGAGGCTGAGGCGATCCGGCTGAAGGATATAGAGGGTCTTGAGCAGAAGGACTGCGCTCAGAAGATGAGCGTGTCACGCCCTACCTTTGCCCGCATACTGCTCTCAGCACGGCAGAAGATGGCTGATGCCCTGCTCAACGGAAAGGCGCTAAGAATCGAAGGCGGGAACTATGAGATGGCAGTGCGCCGCTTCCGCTGTGGCAACGGTCACGAGTGGGAGGTACCTTTCGAAGTAATGATAAAGGAGCCGCCGGAGCTTTGCCCTACCTGTAGTACGCCAGACATCATGGCACTCTGGCCCTGTAGGCTCGGCTGGGGTATGGGCGGCCGGGGCAGGCGGTGCAGAGGTAGATGAAGTTGGTAAAGGAGCTCAATGAGGCAGTGGCAGCAGGAACAAAGATGAAGGTCCTTGAGGATTTGATATCAGCGCTGAACACGGAGGCAAAGGTGAGGGACATTCGCATGGGTCTCTTTCACACCGCTGTTTTGACTAGTAACTGCGGGCTGGCGGCGACACTCCCCCGGGATGCCCTCCAGCAGGAGCAGCCGTCGGTCAGAGAGCCGGGGCACCTCGTTGACAAAGAAGCGCTGGCACTTGCCAGGATGGCCTGTTCAGAGAGCTTACTTCAAGCAGCCATCGGCATGGCAGCGATCAACTCGTTGCTTGAGGTTAATGATGACGAGTGCCTGGAACTCAATGCCAGCGACCTCATTGCCGAGAAGGGAAAAGGTAAGAAAGTGGCCATTGTGGGGCATTTTCCCTTTATCCCCAAGCTGCGGGAAATAGTAAAGGAACTTTGGGTGATTGAGAAAAACCAGCGTGAGGGCGACTTCCCCGAGGTTGAGGCAGAAAATCTTATCCCTCAGGCCGACGTTGTTGGCATAACCGGCACTGCCTTTACCAACCACAGTATTGAGAGGCTGCTCAGGCTATGCCGCCCTAAAGCCTATGTGGTCATACTCGGGGACACCGCTCCCCTCTCCCCAGTTCTCTTTGACTATGGTATTAATGCCATATCCGGCACCAGGGTGATCGACCCGGAGCTGGCTCTGCGCTGCGTGAGCCAGGGAGCAACATACCGGCAGATTAAAGGAATTCGCAAGCTAACTATGGTGAACTAGCTGCGGAAGGAGGTAAGAATATGTATAACAGATCAGGACGAGGCAGAGGTTTGGGACGAGGTTCGGGCGGTAGTATGGGCTTTGGCTTCCGGGGAGCCTCTCCTCCCTGGCCGTATGTAGGTCGGGGTAGAGGCGGCTTGCCCAGGTGTGGTTACTTCTTTAGTGGCGCCGGTGCGCCGGCACCCTTCCAACCGGGAATGCCAGCAACTCCCGGGTATGAGCCATATACGCCCGAGATGACCAAAGATGAGGAACTCAACTACCTGAAGGACCAGGCGGAGGCAATAAAGGAGCAGCTGGGGGAGATTGAGTCCAGGGTGCATGACCTGGAAGCTGAAAAATAAAACACAGATAACGCACGAAGTAAAGGAGGTGCATTATGCCAGGATTTGATGGTACTGGCCCTCGTGGAATGGGCTCAATGACTGGAGGCGGCAGAGGTTTCTGCGCTATCCCACTACGCTCAGGGCGGCCGGCATACGCCGGGATGCGATTCTACAGGCCATACACCCCTCCCTACCAAGAGGCGTATGGTTTCGGGCCCTTTGCTCCAGGAATGACCCGTGAGCAGGAGTTAGAATCCTTAAAAAATGAGTCCCAAGCCCTGAGGGAAGGGCTTAAGGAACTGGAAACCAGAATAGCGCAACTATCAGCGAGCAAAGGAAGTAAGGAGGGGACATGAAGATTGCAATTTCAGCTACTGGTACTACTCTGGATGCTGAGGTAGACCCGCGGTTCGGGCGCTGCCAGTATTTCATCATCGCCGACCCGCAAACGATGGAATTTGAGGCCGTGGATAACTCCAGCGCCACGGCGGCGGGCGGAGCCGGTATCGCGGCTGCCCAGATGATAGCCGGTAAGGGAGTAGAGGCGGTTCTTACCGGTAACTGTGGCCCCAACGCCCATCAGGTGCTCTCCCCCGCCGGAATCCAGGTGATAACCGGCGTTTCCGGGAAGATAAAGGACGCCATTACGGCTTATCAATCGGGAAAGCTCCAGGCAAACTCCAAGCCCAATGTGCCTGACCACTTTGGCATGGGGGCTGACCCCGGTACGGGAACTAACCCCGGCATGGGCGGTGGTATGGGCAAAGGCATGGGCGGTGGTATGGGCAGAGGTGGAGGCGGAGGCATGGGGCGCGGCAGGGGTGGAGGCAGGGGCAGAGTATAGATGATTATATCTGTCGCCAGCGGTAAAGGCGGTACGGGTAAGACGCTGGTAGCCACCAGCCTGGCCCTTTCTCTGAAAGATAACCATAAAGTCATGCTTCTGGACTGTGATGTTGAGGAGCCAAATGCTCATGTCTTTCTAAAGCCAGCCATTACCGGCAGTGAGGCTGTCCATATACCCGTCCCCAGGGTAGATGAAGCAAAGTGCACCCGGTGCGGTAAGTGCGCCGAGATCTGCGCCTACAACGCCATCGCTGTTATCGGCGAGCATGTGCTGACCTTCTCTCAGCTCTGTCACGGCTGCGGAGCCTGCAGTTATCTCTGCCCGGAGAAGGCTATATCCGAAGAGCCCCGGGAAATGGGCCTGGTGGAATGGGGGCAGGCGGATGGCCTGAATTTTGCTCACGGCAAACTCACCGTCGGCGAGGCAATGGCGCCACCGATTATCAAGCAGGTAAAACAGAAGGCTGATAACGGAGGGACGGTTATTATTGATATCCCACCGGGAACGTCCTGCCCGGTGGTGGAGGCAGTCAAGGGTAGCGACTTCTGCCTACTGGTAACGGAGCCGACGCCGTTCGGGCTAAACGACCTCGCCCTGGCCGTGGAAACAATGAGAGAGCTCAATATACCCTGCGGAATTGTTCTCAACCGCGCCGGCGTCGGCGATGATAAGGTAGAAGAATACTGCCGTAAAGAGAACTTACCCATACTGCTCACCATACCCCTGGATACCGGGATTGCCCGTCTGTACTCTAAGGGGATACCCCTGGTTGAGGGTATGCCGGAGTGGAAGGATAGCTTCCGCGAGCTTTTTAATAAGATTAAAGGAACCAGTAGATGAAAGAAATCGTAGTCTTAAGCGGTAAAGGGGGCACCGGCAAGACCAGCATTGTTGGCTCGCTGGCGGCTCTAGCAGAAAGAAAGGTGCTGGCCGACTGCGATGTGGATGCGGCTGACCTCCATCTGCTGCTCAGCCCTTCGGTGAAAGAGGAAACCGAGTTCTGGAGCGGGCAGGTAGCCTACATTGACCCGGACAAATGCACCGAGTGCGGCCTGTGCCAGGACCTTTGCCGTTTCGATGCCATCAAGGATTTCAGGGTTGACCCCGTCTCCTGCGAGGGCTGTTGCTTTTGCTCCCATATCTGCCCGGTTGAAGCCATAACTATGAAAGAAAACCTGTCCGGACACTGGTTTATCTCCGATACTAAATATGGCCCTCTGCTTCACGCCCGGCTGGGAATCGCCCAGGAGAATTCGGGCAAACTGGTGGCAGTAGTCAGGCAGCAGGCAAGAAAGGTTGCCGAGGAGCAGGGCTTTGACTGCATTATCAGCGACGGCCCGCCGGGTATCGGTTGCCCGGTAATTTCATCCCTGTCCGGAGCCAGCCTGGCGCTACTGGTCACTGAACCCACACTTTCGGGAATGCACGACCTGGATAGAGTCCTGGGCGTGTGCCGGCATTTTAGCATCCCGGCCATGGTATGTATCAATAAGTACGATATCAATGAGGAAAACAGTCGCCAGATTGAAAGTCACTGTCTCAGCCAGGGAATAGAGGTGGTTGGGAGGGTTCCCTTTGATAACGTGGTCACCGAATCAATCGTCAAAGGGATACCGGTAGTCGAATACTCTGATGGCAGGGTCTCTCATGAGATTGAGAAGCTGTGGCAGAATATCGCGGAACGGTTAGACAGGAACTAAGGGGGTATAGAAGCCGGAAGGCTTGAGGAAATAGCGATGGAGGAGCTGGCAAAAGAATTTATGGCGCAAAAAAGGTTTGCCCTGGTCGGCGCCACCGGCAACACCCAAAAGAACGGCTACCGGATATTCAAGAACCTGAGCCGCCGCGGCTACGAGGTCTATCCGGTAAATCCGGGTCTGGAGGAGCTGGAGGGGGTTAAGTGTTATCACAGCCTGGCTGACATTCCAGTCAGGGTTGATGTGGTTGACTTTGTGGTGCCGCCCCAGGTGACCGAGGCCACTCTTAAGGAGTGCAAACGACTGGGGCTGGACCGCATATGGCTCCAACCCGGCTCCGAAAGCGAGGCGGCCATCGCCTTCTGCCGTGAGAACGAGCTAAAGGTTGTTCATGGCATCTGCGTGATGTCAAACTAAATTAAGTATATTGGAGGTTATTATGAGATACGCTATACCGGTAAGCGGCGGGATGGTATCGCCGCACTTTGGCCACTGTGAGCAGTTTGCCCTGATAGACGTTGACGAAGATAAAAAGGAAATAACCAGTAAAGAGCTTGTCCCTTCACCGGGGCACGAACCGGGTTTGCTTCCGAAATGGCTGGCTGAGCAGGGCGTCTCCTTTGTGATTGCCGGCGGCATGGGCTCACGGGCCCAAGACCTTTTCCAGCAAAACAACATCGGGGTTATCATCGGCACCATGGAAAACGACCCCGAGAAGGCGGTGCTGAGCCACCTTGATGGCAAACTGGCCACCGGGGATAACATTTGTGACCACTAAGTCGCTAGACGGAGGACAAATTGCATGTTAAATGAGGAGCAGATAAAGCAGAGCCTCGAGGCGGTGCTGGTGCCTGAGGTCAAGCGCAGTATAGTCGGGCTGAATCTCGTTCGCGAGATTGATATATCTGATAGCAAGGTCAAGGTCAATCTGGCCTCGGCGGCACTGAGCGAAAGTACCCAGGACTGGCTCAAAACCAAGACCAAAGAAGTGCTGGGAAAACTGCCCGGTGTGAATGGAGTAGAGGTAAGCTTCGTCGAAGCCAAACCAAAAGAGCTAAATAAGATTACCCATGTTATCGCCGTGATGAGCGGTAAGGGTGGCGTGGGTAAGTCTCTAGTGGCCAGCCTCAGTGCCATCTCACTAAAACGGCAGGGTTACGAAGTCGGCATTCTGGATGCCGACATCACCGGGGCCAGCATACCCAAGATGTTTGGCATTTATTACCGCCCTGCCGGTAGTGATAGCGGCATTCTCCCGGTGCTGTCCAGAGCTGGTATTGAGGTAATGTCTATCAACCTTCTCCTGCCCAGTGAGGACGATGCGGTTATCTGGCGCGGGCCACTTATCGGCAAGGTAATTACCCAGTTCTGGGAAGAGGTACTCTGGGGGAAGCTTGATTACCTGATTGTTGACCTGCCGCCGGGAACTGCCGACGCCCCGCTCACCGTAATGCAGACAATTCCTATTTCCGGGGTAGTTATCGTTTTCACACCGCAGCACCTGGTAGAGATGATAGTTAAAAAGGCGGTGAACATGGCTCAGAAGATGGGGAAACGAGTTCTGGGCGTGGTGGAGAACATGAGCTACCTTTATGTGCCGGAAATAGACAAGAAGATTGAAATCTTCGGCAAAAGCCGGGCGAAGCAGATGGCCAGCACCGCCAGCGCACCATTGCTGGGGCAGTTGCCCATAGACCCGGAACTGGCCAAGCTCTGTGACGAGGGCAATATCGAGCGCTATAACGGTGAGATTATGACCACCCTGGGTAAGGCTCTAAATCAGGCGGTATCAGCCAAACCTAAATAAGATAGGAGTCAAAGGCAATGTCTTCATCATGGGAAGAGTTTGAGGAACTAATCAAGCAGGAGATGAGAAAGATATACTCCGAAGCCGCTATCGAGCACAGCATGAACCCAAAGAACCTGGGGGAACTGGAAGATGCCGATGGCTTTGCCCGGGTAATCGGTCCCTGTGGTGACACCATGGAGATATGGCTCAAGGTAAAGAACGGTACTATTGCCCAAGCTACCTTTTTAACTGACGGCTGTGGAACGTCCATCGCCTCTGGCAGCATGACTACCGAGCTGGCCAAGGGGAAAAGCATTGCTGAAGCCCGGAAGATAAGCCAGGAGAATGTCCTGAATGCCTTGGGAGGGCTACCTGAGGAAAGCGAGCACTGTGCGCTTCTGGCATCAAACACATTAAAAGAAGCTATAAAAGACTATTTGGCAATGAAGAAAGAACCGTGGAAGAAGGCCTACCACAAACACATTGGCCACTAGAGGTGCAGCATAGTGGCTAATTCTATTATCTATGGCCCGGTTCCATCATGGAGGCTGGGCAGGTCGCTAGGTATCGATCTCCTGTCTACTAAGGGGAAGACATGTTCATTTGATTGTGTCTATTGCCAATTGGGAATGACGGTTTACCCTGAAGTGGAACGTGAAGAGTTTGTCAGCTTGGATAGGCTTGCCCGGGAGTTGAAAACAGTAGAAGGTGTTGCCGCCGATTATGCTACCTTCTCCGGGATGGGTGAACCGAGCCTGGCGTCCAACCTCGGCGAGGCAATAAGGCTGGTGAAGTCAGTCCTGAAACTGCCGGTAGCAGTCCTTACCAACTCCTCCTTAATACCCAGAGAAGACGTACGCCGCGAACTTTCCCTGGCTGATGTGGTTGTAGCCAAGATTGATGCGCCGGCTGAGGAGCTTTTTAGTAAAATCAACCGTCCTATCGGAAGCCAGACACTGGCCGTAATCCTGAAGGCGCTTCAACTCTTTAGGGAAGAGTACCACGGGAAGCTCGCTCTCCAGATGATGTTCATTGAGGCAAACAGGGGCTACGCTGTGGACATGGCAAAAATAGCCGAGCATCTTTCTCCCGACGAAGTACAGATAAATACACCTCTGCGTCCCTGTGGCGTGAGTCCATTGTCACCTGCGGAGTTGGTTGCTATAGGGCAGGAATTCAGCAATTTTCAGAATGTGTTTACAGTATATGGGGCATTAAAGCCGGAGGTTATACCGTTTGATTTAGCGGAAACATTACGGCGCCGCCCCAAGCTCTAGTAGCCTTGTATGGCTGGAGCAGGTAAAAGAGGATTAATTGGTACGTGACTGGAGGTAGCAGTTTATGGCTAAGGAAGATATGTTATGTCCCTTCTCGGGAAAGTTATGCAGGGAATGTCCCCTTTACCGGGGCAGACACTATTACTTGTGTTTCAGTAGAAAATACCGGGGGCATTTGGAAAAGCCGGGTGGAGAAGACAGGGGAAACAACCCCGTTGCGGCTGAAAGCAACCCCGTCGAACCAGTCTGGGCGCCCGCCGAAATGCCCAGCGCCATCGACCCGTTTACCCGACCGCTGGCAGACATCTATGATTAGACAGTTGATTAGGCTAACTGCGTAGTAAATAAAGACCAGACCCTGTGCAAGTAGCTTGCAGTTAGAAAGTAGGCATATATGAAAGCAGAACTATTGAGTCAGCTGGCTAAAATTGTTGGCCAGGATTACGTGGCTTGCTCAGTTTCTTGAAGGGATTTCTGTTTCATATTCTCCTAGCTGGGAACGGTGATTATCAATAGGGGTAATGTATTTCATATATTGTCTATCCATATTATACAGTCTGTCGCCCAACTGGCCAAGATTATTTGATACACGAAATGACGTAACGTTTAATGCTTGGTGGGGAAGGGCAAGAAGAGAGTTTAAGAGGGGGCTTTCAGCCCCCTCTGTTTATTGGGTGGGTGGGTGGGAAGAAAGACTTAGGTCAAAAATGGGGGCTGGGGGGGTATTGACATGCTGGGAAACGCGAGTTACACTATAGTCCCTAAAAACGCTAGGCCGGAGAACAATGGAGAAATAGGCCGCTCTTGTAGACATTGCCAAGTCTAAAAAGGTCAGGATACTCATTAATACTTAGCAGAGGAGGTAAAGGAACATGGCTGAAGATCTAGTCGCCACATTAGCTGATTTGAAGGAAAAAGAGGCTCTAAAGATTGTTGAGGCCAGGCTGAATGCTGGTGAAG